>DATAWG010000005.1 GCA_036267355.1 Pirellulales bacterium
TCCTGTTCCGCCGTCAAGTTCAACCCGTCGTCCTTCAACTCACGCATCACACACCTCAACACGGCTTCAAGTTCGCCCCCCTTTTGCGACGCCACCTCTATCAGAGCAGATTTTCCACCCACTTTCGAGATGCCCACACGCTGTTTCCAATTCGGCCAAAATTGTCTTGACTTGCGGCCAAAATGACGAATAAAATGTAGTTACTCATCTGCCAATGGCTGAATGAGTATCGGTGCCGCCCCAAAAGCGTCACCAGCCTGAAGCCGCTGATTAACCAATCAGCGGCTTCAGCCATTTATAGGGCGCGAGTTGTGGTATGCCTCATACTCGATTCGATTCTTCTGTCGCTGTCCGTTCGACTCGATCAATACGCGGACCACAAGAAATAGTAGCCGCGACGCTTCGCTAGGACCACCAGGTAGCTGAAATCATCGGTCGCTACCAGGACGTTATCGCGCGATCCTCGCTGATTTCTCCACCATCGCAATCCCTTATGTGCGATGCCGGCGACAATTGTGAACTATTTCCAGCGCCTCCAGCCGGCGGCTATCCATTGCCGCAAGCGCCACTAGAAGGTGCCCCGCCTTGTCAATTTCGCCTTTACGGAACTGCGGCTCGGTCCATCACTCCGGAGAGCGGCCCGCGTCTTGGCGATGCGGGGCCTTATAAACCCCGCTAGGGATCGGCTTGCGCCGAATGGACTTCGATTCCCTCTCTTTCCGCTAGCCCGTGGCGGCACGCTTGCGTTTGCCCACAAGCGCCCGGATTGCGCGCGTAACGGCTTCCGATCGGCTGCATTGCTCGCACTTCCGGTAGGCGTCTAGCGCTTCCACGAGCCCGCTAGGCACGCTGGCCGCAAGCACCACGGCCGGCCCGTCCGGATTGGTGACTTTGCGCCCGGCACCTTCGCGCTTGCCGCCATGCTGCTTTGCCTTGGCCATCTTTTTCCTTTTCTTGATAATTGTATAAGAAATCATGGTGACGCCATTACTTGATTGTTTATAATATAATCATCGGAACAAGACAGGTCAACCACTAACGAGCCAAGCCATGATAGCCCCAGTTTGCCAACACACCGACCGCAAGAAACACGGCAAAGACCGCAAGGCCAACCAGCGATGGAAGTGCCCGAACTGCGGCGGCACGTTCGCCAGCAACGAAGCCCGACGCCTGGGCGATATGCGGATCGAATTGGGCGATGCCATCAAGGTGCTGTGCGCGCTCTTGGGTGGGATGAGCATTCGGGCCTGCGAACGATTGTTCGGCATGAAGCGCGACACGATTTGCGATCTTGTTTTGAACGTCGGCGAGCGGTGCGTGGTTCTTGCGCGACACGGTTCGCAACGTCGAGGCCAAGCAAATCGAAATGGACGAGATTTGCGATTTCATCGCCATGAAAGACCGCACGAAGAAAAAGCTCGTGCGCGTCGGCGACGATATTGGTGACTCGTGGACGTGGCTGGCGATCGACGTTGAAAGCAAGCTGATTCTTTCGCATGCGGTTGGGCTTCGCGATGAGGCAGCGTGCGAACGGTTCGTGACGCCGCTTCAATCTGCCGGTTCGGATGCACGTTCGCCGATTCACGCGATTGACCAATGCCCACAGCAAGACCTACCAGCACCGTTCGGCCATGACGGCACTGTTCGTGGCTTGGCACAATTTCGCCCGGCCGAACATGGCCTTGGGCAAGGGCACCACGCCGGCGATGGCGGCGGGACTCACGGACGTGCGATTGGATCTGGATACGCGTTTGCGGCGGGTGGCGTGATTTGTCCGCAGCGTGACAGGCATTGTCTTGCGGCCACCGCCCAGCGTAAAATAGCCTTCCGGTGGCGACTAGCAACGCGTTGCGGGGGGGCATCCGATGGCATCTAGAGCAAAGGATAGCTGGCCGCAATGGGCAGCGCTTCTCGTGCAGGGGGCTGCGGTAGTCGTTGCGATATTGGCCGTCGTCTGGCCGTATTCCTGCGCACAAAGCGAGCGACTGGCCAAGCTAGAGACATCACTGAGCGATACGAAAGAGTCGGCAGCAAAAGCGAAGCAAGACGCAACCGACGCGATTAAGACCGCATCAGCTAGCCTGAACGATTCGATAAGATCATTCGATGCAGCGCTCGACAAACGCATTGACGAATTAAAAGCCAGTGTTGCGTCCGATCTAAAGACCAACTCCGACGCTACGGCAAAGGCGATTTCATCGCTTGACGCAAAGACAGACAAAATTGCCGATCGACTCTCTGGCCAGGATTCAAAAATGGCTCAGTTTGAGGCCAGCCTTGGAACCGTGTCTCGCGACGTAAATACCATCCGCGACAACGTCGGCAAAGTACAAGATTTGACGCAGACGGCGGTGCGCAGTGAAATGCGCCCGCGCGTGACCACGACCCAGACTGGAAAATTCAATGATGCGTCACAGCTCCCCGAACGTGTGCCCGGACATGACGGAGCGATCGCTTTCCGGTGGCGGTTGGTGACGCCGATCGCAGCGGACACGGTGATTGATACGGAGGCCGATACGGTCGATGCGATCCCAGGTGTGTCGGTTTCGGCCGTAGTCGATCGCAACGGCGAAACATGCACGATGCTTGTCTATGGGCCGCTGACCGCAGAAAGGATCAAGCAGGGCGTGGATGCTAAGGTGCGTATTACAACGCACGGCGCGTCGCGGGGCGAATAGACTCTCCGACCCGCCCATCGCCCGGCGTGGTTTTTCATGCGATGCCGGAAAGTTTCCCGAACCCAGCCCCGTTTCCCGGCTTACGCGCTGGTGTGTGGGTCTAAGGGGACAGTGCCACCGGATCCGCGGATACGCCGTGACCGACAAATCATGCGCCGCGAAAACGAACGATTGAAACCAACGATGTTAGATTTCGTGCTAACCGTATGGAGTCTACAGCCAGCGGTTGGCGCTTGCCAGAACCGCGGTGTGAACTTGAACGAATCGCGGCCCGTTGTTTCGCACGGCGCGGGCCGCTGATTATAATGGGAGCGTTGTCCCGCCCGATTGGTCCCCGTTTCGACTCGTCGTTGATTTCGGTTCCTATCTCCGCTATGAATGTCATCCGCTTTCGAGGTCTTGTTGTCTTTCTTGGTCTTACGCTAGCGGCGCCGCGTTGCCCGGCGGCCTCTCGGGCGAACTCGTCACAGCCGGCAACCAGCGGCAGGGGCTCGTCGGGCGCGACCGATATTTCGGTCAGCAGCCCGTTCACCAGCGCCTACGACAATTACATTACGGTCGGCGTCAAGTCGCTCGGCGGTAAACTGCGCCTGCGGATTTCGACCGGGCCGGGCTATGTGCGCAGTCGCAGCTTGATCTCTCTCGTCGACGGGAGCGCGAGCAGCTTTCACGACACCGATTCGGCCCAGGCGGCGATCCGCTGGACGAACGACCAAACCCCGCTTCAAGCTGCTTGGAATTCCGGCGGCACGAATGCGCGTGAACCATCGCCGACGCGCAGCAAAGCGGCCGACTGGACGCGAGATGCCGTCGCGCGTGGCGCCGACGGCAAGCTGCTCGAGGTCGTGCATTGGGACGCCGCGATTCCATCCGAGGCTCGGCATGTGGACGTGGTGCTCGTGTTTACCGACGTTCTGTCCTATACGTCTCGCGATCACGACGATCGCACGGCGGCGGGCCGCAAGCGCGGCGACGCCCCGGCGACGATCGGTTCCTGGTCGGGTGAGCGGCTGAACGGCAAATGGACGTTCAAAATCAATCGGTCGGATCTTACCCCGCCCAACCGCAACGCCGCCGGACAAAAAGAGTATCCGACGCAAGCGCAGATCGACCGCCTGGTCGGCCAAGCGCAGCGGATCGTGAAATCGCGCACCGGCTTCTTGCTGGTGAAGCGCGACTTCGGCAATGCTTCGTCCGGCGGCGGCGATCGCAAGTGGGACACGGGATTCGACATCGTGCCCGCGAATTGAAGGCGGGGCGCCGCCGCGTAGGGCCGTATGGCGTTTTGAGCCGGTGGGTTACAATGCGCGAGACGACGGGTTCACTTCGTTTCGGGACTTTTGAAGTTCTTGTTGGAGAGCCTGCACCTGGAGGCGAAGCGCTCGCTCTGCCCACGTGTCACGGGTTTCCTTCTCGTGCCACATACCGAGCAGCGAGAGCATGAGAATCAGTCCGCAAAAGCAGCGCGATGTGAACGGCCTACGGAGCATGAGAAGACCGGAGACGCCGGCGATGATGGAAAAGAAGACAAAGCAGCAACCGGGGCCACACGCCGCGACAGACATGCTTGCGATGACAACGGTGGCCATGTAAACGGTCGCGAGAAATAATGGCTCCGATCGGAGCGTTCGACGTGGACGCGACGCATCCTGTCCGCTGGCTTCCAAACCTGTACCATGAGCAGAACCGGAATGATGCATTTGACTTTCGTTCCCTGGACTCACGAGAATGCGGCGACCGCCGAAGATCCGTTGGCGCCGAAGCTCGGTGGCCGCCCGGACACCGACCAAATTGAGAGATCATTTTAGCACGCATCTTTGTGCGGCGGGGATAAGTCATGGACAGTCTGGTTGTGCGATTTGCGCGCCGGTTGCTGCCGCTACTTTTGATCGGCGCCATGGCCCGCTCGGCGCCGGCCGGCGAACCGATTGCGCTGCATCCGGATCATCCGCACTACTTCTTGTTTCGCGGCAAGCCGACGGTGCTGATCACGTCCGGCGAGCACTACGGCGCCGTGCTCAATGGAGGATTCGATTACATTCCGTATCTCGACGAACTGCACTCCCGCGGCTTTAACCTGACGCGGACTTTCAGCGGCACGTATCGCGAACAGCCGAGTTCGTTCAACATCGAAGATAATCCGCTCAGCCCGTCTTCGGAAAACTTTGTTTGTCCGTTTGCGATCAGCGACACTCCGGGGGCGGCGGCCGGGGGCGCCAAGTTCGATTTGACCCGCTGGAACGACGCTTATTTCGCGCGGCTCAAGGATTTCGTCGCCCAGGCCGGCAAGCGCGGCATTGTCGTTGAATTGAGCCTGTTTTGCGCGATGTACGACGACGGGCTGTGGAAGCTCAGCCCGCTGAATCCGGCAAACATCATCAATCCCGTGGAAGCGGTCAGCCGGCAGGACGTGTATACGACGCGCCACCCCAAGCATCTCGCATTGCAAGAGGCGCTGGTGCGCAAGATCGTCGGCGAGCTGAAAGACGCCGACAACGTGTATTTCGAGATTTGCAACGAGCCGTATTTCGGCTTTGTATCCAGCGAGTGGAACGACCGCATCGCCGGCGTAATCGCCGGGGCGGAAAAGGACCGGCCGCACCGGCATCTGATTTCGCAGAATATCGCCAACGGATCGCAGGTCGTGAAGGCTCCCAATCCAAACGTGTCGATTCTCAATTTCCATTATGCGAAGCCGCCCAACAGCGTGGCGGAGAATTTTGGATTGCGGCGCGCGATCGCCGACGACGAGACGGGCTTCAGCGGAACGGGCGAGGCGGCCTATCGCGTCGAAGCGTGGGATTTCGTGATTTCCGGCGGGGCCGTGTTCGACAACCTCGACTATTCGTTCACCCCCAAACATCCCGACGGCACATTCCAGCACACGCGCTCGCCGGGCGGCGGCGGCCCCGCGTTCCGCCGTCAGCTTCAAACGCTCAAGCAGTTCGTCGAGTCGTTCGATTTCGTAAAAATGTCGCCGGACGACGGCGTAATCCGCGGCGGAACGCCCGACAAGGCGACCGCCCGCGCGCTAGTCCAACGCGGCGCCCAATACGCGATCTATATCCGCGGCGGGACGAAGGCCGATTTGCGAGTGGAACTGCCGTCCGGCAACTACGAAGCAACCTGGCTGCATCCGTCGTCGGGCGAAACATCGCCAGTCGAAAGATTTGCGCACTCCGGCGGAGTACGCACGTTCGCGTCGCCGAACTACGCCGACGATATCGCGCTGGCAATCCGCCGGCGCTGAGCCTTTCGATCGATCCCGCGGCTTGCGATTCGCGCTGCCATCGAGGGAATAGTCGGCCTGCGTCCGGCCTCTGCCGCTCCAGCTTCGCTCTGCTCGCCCTTCCGACTTGGTCGGCCGGTCGAGCCGCGCTCGTCGGCGACGCGGCCTATTGCCGTTCGCTGCTATCGGGCGAAGGGACCGCGCTGGCAATGGCCGGACGATGTACACTGATCGAAGGGCGCGACTGCGGACGAACGGGCCAAACATTTCTAGCCGGCGCGAATTTCCAATCGGATTTCGCCGATTGGGCCGCCGGGCAAATGCTCGCGGCCGGGGCGGTCGAGCGAGACCGTTTGGACATCTTCGAGCTGCGGAAGTTCGACGTCGAGCGTCAATAGATTTCGTTCCGCAAGCAAACGGCGAATGTCGAATTCGCGCGGCTGCTGGTAGCCGACCACTTTGCCCAGCGGCGTGCCGTTGAGCGACATGTCGGCGAAATAATCGACGCCTTCGACAACCAGCCACACTTGCTCGTGCGGTTCGAGGTTGGTCGGCAGCCCGAATCGACGCGTGTAGCGCACTCGGCCGCGGAAATCGACGCCCAAGATCGCTCCCCAATCGGCAGGCAAATGCACACGGCCCGCGGGCGGCAAGCGGTCGCGGCCTTCATGCCGAGTGCCATCGGCGGCCATCCCGACGCGAGCCAGCGGCTCGTATTCCCAAGGGCCGCGGAGGCGGATGATGTGCGTGTCGGACATGTTGGGAAGAGAGGCCGCGAGTTGCGCTGCTTATGCTTTTTTACCCGGTTCGCCAAGCGGGCGCGCAGCACTGCCGGACGAGCCCAGCGCGGCACCCGGCGGTCGTAGGACACGCGGGCGAGACGGTTGTGTGGCGCCGGCAAGCGAAGTCTGCCATTGCGAAAGTGCGGCTTATGGCCAGTTGGACTCACGAAGTAAGTGCGGACAGCAATTCAGCGACATAATTGCCGACGTCGGCCAATACGGTCTCGCGGGGCGTCCCCGTCTCGCTTGCCGCGGCGATGCGCCGAACCACGGCCGAGCCGACGATCAGGCCGTCGGCCACGGGGGCGAGGCGCCGGACGTGTTCCGGGCCGCTAATCCCGAAGCCGATGCACACCGGCAGCGGCGTTTGTTCGCGAATCCAGGCGACGTTTTCCATCAACTCCGGCGGAAGTTCGCCCCGCTCGCCGGTAATGCCCGTCACGCTCACATAGTAGAGGAATCCGGTCGAAGTTTCGGCGATGCGAATCGCCCGCGGCCGTGGCGTGGTCGGAGTGACCAATTGGATCAAGCTGAAATCGGCGGCGCGGCAAATCCGCGAGAGGGCCCCGGATTCCTCGACCGGCAGATCGGGCACGATCGCGCCGGCCAATCCGGCAGCCTGCGCATCGGCCACGTATTTTTCCAATCCATGCCGGTAGACGATCGCGTAGCTGACCATCGACACCAGTGGCGGCCCGAACGCCGGCTTGAGTTCGCGAACCATCGCTAGAATCTGATCGAGGCGGATTTTTTTCGACAAAGCCCGCGTATACGAAGCCTGAATCACGGGCCCATCGGCGATCGGGTCGCTATAGGGAATGCCAAGTTCGCAGAGGCTCGCACCGCGGCGAGCAATTTCGCGCAGCACCGCGGCGGTGAAGGCCAGATCCGGATCGCCGGCAGTGACGAACGGCATCAACGCCTTCCGCCCGCTACCACGAAGCTTTCGAAAAAGATCATCAATCGCAGACACGCGCCACCTCGATCAACGAATTAACAATATGAAACCACGGATCACACGGATCACACGGATACGAAGCAGAAGACAGGAAACCACGAAATACGCGAAAGGCTCGAAAAGGATAAGAATAGGGAGGAACTGTCGCCACGCAGGATTTGCCCGCTAGGAAGCCGTAACTTGTCGTCGCTGCGTCCTCGATCTTATCGTTCTTCATCCGTGTAATCAGTGTGATCCGTGGTCCCCCTTCTTCGTTTGCTTTTGCTTCTTCCTTTTCGCGTCATTCGCGTACTTCGTGGTTCCGGTCCCCGTCAGCCGAATTGGATTCCACGGAGACGGGCGATTTCGGCGGCATCTTTGTCGCCGCGGCCGGAGAGACACACGACGACGACTTCGCCTGCCGGCCGCGTCGCGGCATGTCGCAATCCCTCGGCCACGGCATGCGAGCTTTCCAGCGCCGCCAGTATTCCTTCCGATTTTGCCAGCTTGTCGAATGCCTCGAGCGCCGCATCGTCGCGGCAACTGGTGTAGCGCACGCGGCCCGTGTCTTTCCAATAACTGTGTTCCGGCCCGACTCCGGGATAATCCAAGCCCGCGGAAACGGAGTGCACGTCGCACGTCTGCCCCTCGGCATCTTGCATGACATAGCTATAGCTGCCGTGCAACACGCCGGGCGCGCCGTAAGAAAGCGTTGCCGCGTGGTCGCCCGGCTGATCGCTACGGCCGCCGGCTTCGACGCCGATCAACTCGACGCCCGGCACTTCGACGAACGGATAAAACATTCCCGCCGAATTGCTTCCGCCGCCGACGCAGGCCACGACCGAATTCGGCATGCGGCCCAATTGCTCGCGGCATTGTGCGATGGTTTCCTGGCCGATGACCGCTTGAAAATCGCGCACCATCCGCGGAAACGGATGCGGCCCGACGACCGAACCGAGAATGTAGTGCGTCGTGGCCACCGAACTCATCCAATCGCGCATGGCTTCGTTGATGGCGTCGCGGAGCGTTCGCGAGCCGCTCGACACCGGCCGCACCTCGGCCCCGAGCAGCTTCATGCTGAACACGTTTGGCCGCTGCCGGCGGATGTCTTCCTCGCCCATATAAACGACGCATTCCAGGCCGAATCGCGCGCAGGCCGTGGCCGTCGCCACACCGTGCTGGCCGGCGCCGGTTTCGGCGATCACGCGGCGTTTGCCCATGCGAACCGTGAGCAGGGCTTGCCCGAGCGTGTTGTTGATCTTATGGGCGCCGGTGTGGTTCAGGTCTTCGCGCTTGAGATAGATTTGGGCGCCGCCGTTTTTTTCGCTGAGCCGCTTGGCGTGGTAGAGCGGCGACGGCCGGCCGACATAATGCTTTAGTAGATCGCTCAGTTCGGCCTGAAAGGCTTTGTCGGCATGAATCTGCTCGTATTGAACCGCCAGATCGTCGAGCGCGCGGATCAACGTTTCGGGCACAAAGCGGCCGCCGAATTCGCCGAATCGGCCGAGCTGGTCGGGAACGTGGGCAGTGGCGGCGGGGAGAGGTGATTGGGGCGCACTCGGCATTTGGAAACGAAGGGGTCAGAGGCCGGAGGTCAGGGGGCAGACAAAGAGGAACGAATTCTGGGCGGCTGCTGGTGGCGCGCGCCCCTATTTCTCGGGCGGCGGTTTCGGTTAGCCTACAGATATCTCGAGCGGGCGCCGAGCGAACTGATTTTTGAGTGTAATTGATCGAGCACGCTTGGACCACTGCCCGGCGCTTGTTTCAATCTCGCGCCGCCACGAGCCTGCATTTTCTCTGGCCCCTGGCCCTCGACCCCTGTCCCCGATCCCCACCCCAATGCCCGAATTACCTGAAGTTGAAACGATGCGGCGGGGGATTTTGGGGATTGTCGGTAGCCGGATCACTGCGGTCGAGCGGGTACGCTGCCGGCGGAAGCCGATTTCCATCGAACCGGAGTTGCCGAAATTTCGCCGCACGGCGGTCGGGGCCACGATTCGCGAAATCGGCCGGATCGGAAAACGCGTTGTCGTGCATTTAGACCGCTCGGCGGCAATCGTGTTCGAACCGCGCATGAGCGGGCTGGTGCTTCTGGCCGATCCGCCGACGGCCGAACATTTGCGGTTTCGCATCACGCTGGCCGGCGGCGATTCGACGGAGCTGGTGTATTGGGACCGCCGCGGGCTCGGCTCGGTTCGCTTGGTTTCCGAGGCCGATTTGAGCGAGCGATATAGCGGCAAGGCGATTGGCCCCGATGCCTTGGCCATTTCGGCCGACGAACTTGCCGCGCGGCTGGCCGGCAGTCACCGGGCCGTGAAAGTCGCCCTATTGGATCAACGCGCGCTGGCCGGGATCGGCAATTTGTACGCCGCCGAGATCCTTCACCTGGCCCGCGTTCATCCCGGCGAGCGTTGCGACGAACTCCGCTCAGCGGACTGGCAGCGGATCCATTCGGCCATGCACGAAGTGCTCGAGGCGGCGATTCACTACGAGGGCTCGACGCTTTCCGACGGCACCTATCGCAATGCCTTGAATCGCGCGGGCGACTATCAAAAGTTTCACCGCGTTTACGGCCGCAAGGGCGAACCGTGTCTGGATTGCGGCGAGGCGAATATCGAGCGAATCGTGCAAGCGCAGCGATCGACGTTCTTTTGCCCGAACTGCCAGCGGCGTCGTGCCGCGCGTTCGATAAGAGCGAAGAAATCTCGGGCGAAGAAATCTCACGCGGAGTCGCGGAGAGGCGGAGGGAGAGGTTGAGAGGGCGGCGGCAAACGGCTGGGGAGGAGTGAACGCTGCGATCAGACGGAGAATCAGAAGGCTCCCTTGCTAGCGCTGCGGGCTCGAGTGTGCGCGCGGCGCGCCCGTTTGCCTTCACCAAACGGTTGGTGTCTAATGGTGCGGGCTGGAGCGTCGTCGTTCGCTTGCGCCCCTGCCCCCCTCCCCCTCACCCTCACCCTTCGAAGGTGCCATCATGTCCGAGAAGCCCGAACGCACTTGCCCCGATTGCGATGCCGAAGCCAGTTGGTTCAATCGCCGCGATTTTCTCCGCACCACCGGAACGATCGCCGCGGCTGGGGCGGCGGCTACGTCGTTGCCGGTTTGGGCGATGGCTGACGCGGCGAAGCCGATCGTGCCGGATCTGAAATCGAAGCCCGAGTCGATCGTCAAGTCGCTCTACGATTCGCTCCACGAAAACCAGAAGAGCAAGATTTGCTTCGGTTGGGATTTCACGGAAGAAAAGCGCGGGCTGCTGCGCACGCGCGTGTCGAACAATTGGAACATCACGCCTCCCTCCATCGGCTCCGATTTTTTCGACAAAGACCAGAAGCAAATGATCCGCGAGGTGTTCGAGGGACTCTATCAATCCGATTGGGTCAAGCGGATCGACAAGCAACTGAAAGACGATGCCGGCGGTTATGGAAAGCACCAAAGCATCGCCATCTTCGGCCATCCCGGAATCGACAAGTTCGAATTCGTCATGACCGGCCGGCATCTGACGATTCGTTGCGACGGCCATTCGGCCGAGCATGTTGCCTTCGGCGGCCCGATCTTTTATGGCCATGCCGCCAGCGGTTTCAACGAAGCGGCCACGCATCCGGGCAACGTTTTTTGGCCGCAAGCGCTCGAGGCCAACAAGGTTTATTCGATGCTCGATGAACGGCACAAGAAACTGGCCCTGGTCGAACACCTGCCGCTGGAAGAATCGGTCGGGTTTCAAGGACCGAAGCGCACCTATCCGGGCTGCCCGGTGACCGAGTTCTCCAGCGATCAAAAGGCCGAGTTGCAGCGAGTGCTTTCGATGCTTCTCGAGCCGTATCGCACCAGCGGCCAGCAAGACGCGCTGCGCTGCCTGAAGGAGCAGGGCGGCTTGGACAAATGCGCGCTGGCATTTTATCGCGAAGGCGACATCGGCGACGATCAGGTGTGGGACTGCTGGCGGTTGGAAGGCCCTTCGCTGGTGTGGTATTTCCGCGGTTCGCCGCACGTGCATGTGTGGGTGAATGTGGCCGATGATCCATCGGTCGAGACGAATTCGTAGGCGGAGGGTTCAAAGGGGTCAGGCACATTTTCGGCGGACGCATTGCTCGCCGTTCGAGCGCTTGTGGGCCGAAAAGTGAGCCAGACCCCGGTGCGGTTCAAAGGGGTCAGGCACATTTTTCGGCGGACGCGTTGCTCGCCGTTCGAGCGCTTGCGGGCCGAAAAATGAGCCAGACCCCAGCGATTGACGAGACCCAATATATTCTGCAATGCACGACTGCTTGATTATCGGCGGCGGAGTGATTGGGCTCTCGCTGGCATATGAGCTTGCTCAGGGCGGCGCTCGGGTGCGCGTGGTCGAGCAAATTAAGCCGGGGCGCGAGGCATCGTGGGCCGCGGCCGGAATTCTGCCGCCGCCCTCCCAAGCCGCAGACGCCGATCCGCTCGAACGGCTGGAGGCGCTCAGTTGCCGCTTGCATTCCGATTGGACCGCACGGTTGCGCGAAGAAACGGGCATCGACACCGGCTTCCGCCGCTGCGGGGCTCTCTATTTGGCCGACGAAGCGCTGCTTGCTGAACTAGATGCGATGGCCGGCCGATGGCGGCGCGGCGGAGTGGAAGTCGAAAAGATTTCGCCGGAAGACGCCGCCGGGTTCGAACCGGCCTTGCGAGCCGCGGTTGCCACTGGCCGGTTGCGCGCCGGCTTGCTGGTGCCGGGCGAGGTGCAAATCCGCAGTCCTTGGAATATGCACGCGCTCGAAGCCGCTTGCATCGCTCGCGGCGTCGAGATATCCGGCGATACACAGGTCGAGGACTTCGAAATCGCCGGCGAAAGAATTCGAGCCGTTCGCACACCGCTTGGATCGATCAGCGCAGAGAGTTTTTGCGTTGCTTGCGGCGCGTGGAGCGGTGGGCTTTTGAGCAAGCTGGGCGTGCATGTCGGGATCAAGCCGATTCGCGGCCAGATCGTGCTCTTGAACACAGGTCGGCCGATTTTGCGGCGCGTGGTCTACGCCGGCCCACATTATCTGGTGCCGCGCGAAGACGGCCGACTGCTCGTCGGTTCGACGCTGGAAGACGTCGGATTCGATCGGAGCGTGACATCCGGCGCGGTGCGCGAATTGCTGGATTTCGCGATCGATTGGATTCCCGAGCTTCGCGGCGCCGAAATGGAGCGATCGTGGGCGGGCCTGCGGCCCGCAAGCGCCAGCGGGCGACCTTGCATCGGCCGTGTGCCCGGGTTGAAAAATGCCTTCGTCGCGGCCGGCCATTATCGCAGCGGCCTGATCCTCGCTCCCGCCACCGCCGTGCTGATGGCCCAACTGATTCGCGGCCAAGAGCCGGAGTTCGATTTGTCGCCGTTCGCTATCGCAAGGGGCGAGGCGGAAGGGGCGAGGGGCGAGTGAGGCGCAAGCGATTTACGAAAATCCCGCGGCGGAACTGCGAGTGACTTTTTTCCTAATCCCTCACCCTCACCCTTGCCTCCGCCATGTCTGTTGAAACACCTGCTCGCATCGCGGTGCTCGGGGCTGGACCGATCGGACTGGAAGCCGCGCTCTATGCCCGCTATTTGGGCTACGAGGTGGATGTATACGAACGTAGCCGCGTGGCCGAGCATTTGTATCAATGGGGCCACGTTCGGCTGTTTACACCCTTCGGCGCAAATAATTCGCCGCTCGGGCTTGCAGCGCTCGCCAACCAAGATGAATCGTGGAACCCGCCGCTCGCCGACGAACTTCTTACCGGCCGAGAGTTGGCGGATCGCTATTACCTGCCGCTGTCGAAGTCGGATCTGTTGGCCGATCACATCCACGAGCGAACCGAGGTATTGGCGATCGGCCGCGGCGGTTTGCTGAAGGGAGATTTAACCGGCGAAGATCGAGCCCACGCCGATTTTCGTATTTTGCTCCGCGATGCTCATTCCGTCGAACCGGCCGGACGACGCGTGGCAACCGCCGATGTGGTGATCGATGCCACCGGCACCTTCAGCCAACACAATTGGCTCGGCGAAGGGGGAATCCCGGCCATCGGCGAGTTGCTGGCCGAGCGCCACATCGACTACGGCATGCCCGACATTCTCGGCGATCGCCGTCCGGATTTTGCACATCGGCATACGCTCGTGGTGGGCGATGGCCATGCGGCGGCGGTCAACGTCTCGGCGCTGGTGCGATTGGGCCATGACGCGCCCTATACACAGGCAACATGGGTCGTGCGGCGTGAGGCAGATTCCGCCGGACCGATCCGCCGCATCCCGAACGATCCCTGGCCTGCGCGCGATGAGTTGGCCGAAGGAGCCAACCGTTTGGTCCGCTCGGAACTTGGCCATTTGATCTTTTGCCCCGGCACGGCCGTTCGGCAGGTCATTTGGCACGAAGGGTTGGAAAAATTTCAAATCGGCTTGAGCGGCGAACGAGCCGGTGAATTGGAAGTCGATCGCGTGATTGCCAGCGTCGGGCATCGGGCCGACAATCAGCTTTTTGCCGAGCTGCAAGTCGGCGAAGATCCGATCCGCGGGGCAGCGACGCGCTGGCCGGCGGAAGGAGAAGAGCATCCCGACCGGTTGCTGCTCACGACGGCCGAGCCTGATTTCTATGTGCTCGGAGCAAAGAGCCTCGGCCGCGATTCACGCTTCACGATCGCCGCCGGCCTGGCGCAGATCCGCGAGCTATTCACGATCCTCGGCGACCGCCCCGATCTCGATCTCTACCGTGCGGTGCGGTAGTTGGAGGACAGAATTACGGCGAGTAAACGGAGTACGCCGAGGCGTTTGCTTCTTTAAGCCTGCAGCCTGTAGCATCAAGCCTCTCCCATGGATTCGCGGTGGATCGATCAGATTCGGGCCGAATTGCGGCGGCCGTTGCCGGGAATCGAAGCCCAGCGGCGGATGGCGCCCATGCCGCTTAGCGGGCCGTATTTCGCCTCACCGCCGGAAGGAGCGCGGCGAGCGGCCGTGATGCTTCTGCTCTATCCGGCCGACGATGGATGGCGGCTGCCGTTGATCGTGCGACCCAAGGATTTGTCGCACCATGGCGGGCAAATCGGCTTGCCCGGCGGACTCATCGAAGCGGGCGAAACGACGTGGCAGGCCGCCCTGCGTGAGTTGGAAGAGGAGATTGGAGTGAAGGGCGAGGGGATCGGCCCGTTGGGCCAGCTTTCGCCGCTCTACGTGTTCGTCAGCAACAATTTCGTGACGCCTTGGGTCGCGACAATCGCTCGAATCCCCACGTTTCTGATGAACGCTGCGGAAGTTGCCGAGGTGATCGAATTGCCGATGGCGACGTTCTTAGACGTGTCGCAAACAGGCGAGTTCAGCAGAGACCGAACCGGCAATACGCAGCGAGTTCCGTATTTTGCCTTCGGCACGCACCGCATCTGGGGCGCGACCGCAATGATTCTGGCCGAATTCGCCGCGGTGTTGCAAGCCGTCGCACACACCGAAAAATAGGGCCGGCCGAACAGTCCGGCCATCGGCTATCGAAACCATCGCTTACGGCGCGCGGCGGTTTACGATGAGCGAGCTGTTGTCGGCGACGTTGAACAGTGGCCGATAGGCGCTGTCGAACGTGTCGCGAGCATGGCAGCCCGGATGCCAGACCACGCTGAAGGCAATATTGGCCGTCTCGCCGGGAACCGATCCGGCAGCCACCTTGTCGGCAATGATATAGGCGAATTCGCCTTCGAGCGAAAACGAATCGCTGATCGCGATGTCCAGATTGGTGCCAACAATCGCACCCAAGCCATCCGCCAAGCCGGCAAATGCTTTCACTTGGCCGCCGTTGCGAAGCCGCCGACCGTAATAGACCGTGTACAAATCGACCGGGCGGTAGAGGGTGTCGTCGGCCGGATGATAGTTGCTATGCACTTCGGCGGCGAACTCGAATCCGAATTCGCTCCAATCGACCACATAGCTCAAATTGCCGCGCATCTGTCCGACCGTAATAGCGTCGTAATACTCGTCGTCCAGATAGTCCCACACAAGGCCGCCTTGCCAACCGCATTCGCGAGTCGGCCGGTAGAAAAGGCCGGTGGTGATGAAGTATTGCTGGCGATGCTCGGTGTAGGGCGTGGCGTTCGGGGCGAAGTCGGACTGGTCGATTTCGGCTCCGATTTGAGCTCCGATGCCGGCACAGCCCCACAGCGGAACGCCCCAATTGAAACCGGTATGGAAACCGAAATCGCCGTTTATTCCATTGTCGATCGGCCCCTTGAATCCCTGGACGCCGCCATAGACCGACAAATCGCGGAACGCATCCTGATGGCACCACTCGTCGAACGCGCGAGCCATATTCTTCGGCCAGCAGTTGCAGCCGCAATCGCAATTTCCATCCGGGCAGCCGCCCGAGGCGCAGTTGCCATTGGCACAACCGCCACCACCTTCTTCCGGCCCGCCCAACGGACCCGATTGGCCATCCATCATCGGCTGCCCAGGTTGCTGCATCTCGACCGACATGCCGGGCTGGCCAGGCATCATCGTGCCGGGAGCCATATGAGGCTGGTCGTCGGCATACTCGATATCCTGCCGACTATAGGCGACCGTGCGGGCGCGCGCCGGCGGATAGCCGTAGTAGGGGCCCGAGGTCGAACCGGCCTGCGGCGTCGGGTAGTTTTGGGCTTGGTTCGCCGGTCGAACAGGACGGCGTTGGTCGGCATTCGGGTCGCGATATTGATTTGAATATTGTGCGTTCTGGCTGGAACGCGGAGGATTGCTCGTCTGGCGATAGCCGCGGTCGGCCGGCGGTTGCGCGGCATTCGAGCGCGCGTCGGCTGCTTGCGGCTGCTGATAGCTGGGCGCATATCCGGGGCTGCCTGCTCGCGGCGATTCCATTGGGCGAACGGGGCGCTCGGGCTGCGATTCGATTGGCCGGGCGTCGGCATCGTCGTCGATGGGCGAGCGATCGTGCCAACCGCTGCTCGAGCCGCCATCCGCCGTTTGAGCCCGGACCGTCGATGCCATGAAGCCAAGCGCGATCGTCGCGCTGGCGGCCAACACCATGCTACCCAGCTTACGCCATTGGACGTTCATAAGGTCCGTTCCTGTTCGCTAGCAATGAGAGAGTGCGGCTAAATGCGTTGCATTTCAGCGTTGGAAATTTATCGACGCTGGGAAATCGGAACTTCCGTTAAAATCGGAATAATCGGAAATGTCGCTCTAATTTGCCGAAGCCGTGCGGTCTCGGTACGCCGGGATGAGACGCGCATTTTTCCGCTTTGCTTGCAGTTTCACGCGTGACCGCTTACAAAATGCTGCACAGGAGCAGGAATTCTTATGGCCGCCGTTCTCGAAAAATGCCCGGTATGCGGCGCGATCCTCGATGAAGAGGATTTGTTTTGCGCCAATTGCGGCACCGCGGCTCCGCAGAACAAGGATCAGCAGAAGCCGCCGTCGGCGCACGAGGTGACCTGCAATTTCACTTGCAAGGGATGCGGCGCGTCGATGAGCTACGACGCGCGGGCCGGGGCGCTGCGCTGCCCATTCTGCGGCTCGACGCAGCTCGAGAAGCAACCCGACGCGAAAGAAATCGCTCCCGATGGCGTCGTCCCCTTCGCCATCCAGCAGGCCGATGCGATCGCGGCAATGCGCAAATGGCTCGGCAGCAGTTTTTGGCGGCCGGGCGATTTATCGGAGCAAGCTTTGGTCGTATCCATGACGCCGGTGTATGTTCCGTATTGGGTTTTCCAAGCCGAAACGCACACGTATTGGACGGCCGACTCGAGTCGCACGCCTCCCGGGGCTCGCGCCTCGTGGTTTCCAACCGCGGGGCAGCACGAAGGCCGATGCGACGGTCTGCTGGTCGGCGCCAGCAGCGCGCTGACTGCGGCGGAAACGTCGGCCATTTGCCCATTCGATCTTGGGCCCGCATTGACGCCCGACAAAGTCGATCTGGTGAATTCCACCTTCGAGCGATTCACGGTTCCACGGAAATACGCCCGGCCCGTCGCGAATCAAGGCTTCGAGGAAATCGAGCGCGAGGCGTGCCAGCAAGATGTTCCCGGAAAAGCGCGCAATCTGCATGTCAATGTTCGCGTCACCAACCTGACAAGTCGCCCGCTGCTGCTGCCGGTTTGGATCATGGCCTATCGATATCAGGACCGCGTTTTTCGATTCGTCGCCAACGGCCAGACCGGCCGATCGACCGGCGAAGCCCCGACTTCGTGGCGAAAGATCGCCGCCGTGGCGATCATTGTCGCGATCGTCGTTCTATTGCTGCTGATGCTTTTGGCCAGCGCGGCGGGAAATCACGGACGACGGTTCGGATGGTCGGAAGAAAGAACGTGGGACTTCGTGCAACGCGCGAAACCGCAAGCGCGCAGCCAACCGCCGTTCGTCATGGGTGCTCGCCCGCGGTTTCGCGAGCCCACCGAGTCGGCGGCAGGTAGTGGCTGAAAGTTGGACCATCCCAAAATTCAGCGTTGACGCAACACTAGCCCGAAGCGTAAGCGAGGATGCGCTCCGTTGCCGGGTCGCTGTTACGAACGTAGTCATCCAATGTGCGCGCGGCTTTGCCGCCTGCAATGAGATGATGCCGCCGTTGCGGGGCTCCCTCGCTAACGCTTCGGGTTAGTGTTGCGAAGATGTTGGATCGTGGATCGGTGGAAGGCGGCGAATCGTCGGGCGAATCGCTTTGACGATCCCAAAATTCAGCGTTGACGCAACACTAGGATCTATAACGTCAACACGCGGCATTTGAGGCCGTCGGCCATCAGGCGTTCATACAACGCTTGCTGCTCTGCTTCATTCGCGCATTCGACGACGACTTGGAACAGTGCGCCAATTTTGGCTTCCTTCGGCGGCTCGCTAGGCTCTTCGCCGGGCACGAGTTCCTCGGCATTGCTCAAGCCGGCCCACATTGCCTGCAAGGCTGGATTGTCGCAATCCACCTCGGCGAGCAGCGATTCGAGCGCGTCGGCGGCAATTCCAGCCATGCCGGCCAGCGGATCGTGGGTTGCCAGAATCAGCTTGGCCTCTGCTTCATCCACGTCGAGCACCAAAATGGGAACGTCCATATCCGGGGTGGTTTCGGCGCGGAGATGGCCATCGATCAATTCGAGCGAACCGTCGGGCAGCTCGCGGGCCAACAGTGCTCCGGCATAACCGACTTGTGCCAAGACACTTTGCAGCGCGTCGCGCTGCGCGTCGTTGTGCGTTCGCCAATTGAGCGCGTTTGGGCGCAACTGGGCCGCCGGCACCCGCCGCAGTTCCTTGATTCGATCGCGAATTTTCATGCCGATCTCCATGCGTTCGCCTGTAAGGCCGTGCCGCTATTTTCGCAACGACACCATTTCGTTGCGCAGCTCGATGATGTCTTCGCGCAGTTCCGTCAGGCCTTCCTCGCGATTCTTGAGCTGGGTTTCGACCACCGCCAGCCGTTCGCGCATATCGATCCCGACACCGATCAGCGCCGTGCTTTGTACCAGCATGAACAAGATGATTTTGATCCAGTCGCCCGCGGAGAGGCTGACGCGGTTGCCGTTGGAATTCGTCATGTCTTGAAAACCTCGGTGAATCCGCCCATCCCAGGGTTGCGATTGCCGCAACCCCGGAATGGCGTGATCGTGGATCGCCCGCTTTCCGTTGAACACTTAGCGAAACAGCAGCGAGCGAACGGGGGTGCGAAATCGCCTCGACGATCGAACGCGGACTCGCTCGACCAGCGGCGTCGAAACCACGACGGGCGACGCGAACACTGAAACCGCAGGCACCACGATCGACGCCACTACCGGCGGACTGACGACAATCGGGGCAGCGACAACCGGTGCCGCCGCAAATGCAACCGCTACGCTCGGAGCAACAACCACCGGCGCGGCGACCACCGGCGTTGCCACCGGCACCGCGACTGCAAACTGCGCAACCGGCGTTAGCATCGAAACGCCTGTCACCACCGGGCAAGCCGACGCGGGCGACAACCAACCGAGACACGTCGTGGCGCAGACCACCAAGCAACTGCAAAACAGCTTCATCGCATTCACTCCTGAAAAGAGACAAGAATCCAGAACCATCGACAACGCACGCGCGGTTACTGTCCGACGAGTTCTTCCAGCACCTTACCGGCTTCGTCGGGCGTGAGTTTTGGTCCGCCCTGGGGCATTTTTTCCGACAATACGGCGCGGATCGCCTTGAGTCGCGTCCGGCAATCGAGGGCGGCCGGGTTTTCGAGCGACACGTTCCCCTTTGGCGCCGCCGCCGAATGGCATTGAGCGCACTTTTGAGCCACGAGCGATTGCAGCCCGATTTTGCCGGGCGTGCTCGGATGCGGCGGCGACGGCTGCGGATCGTTGCTTGCGTTGCCGTTGGCCGCTAGTTTCGCGGCGAGCTTCGTTGCCAGCGCGTCGATGTCGATGGAGGGCGCCGGCTGCGGGGAGTAATTGCTGTAGGCCGAGTAGCTGTAGTAGTAGGGCGTAATCTCGGCGACAGGCACACCGACGGAAACCGCCAGCGGCACCGGCGCAACCGCGACCGTTTGCGCGACGACCGCCTGCGTCTTAACGCGGCAGGCCGCCGCCGCGCTGCCGCAGGCGCCTCCCTGCCAACCGATCAACGAGCAGACAAAAAGAAAATACACACCGAGCCTTGGCCGAGCGATCATCGCAGAACCTCCTTCGAAATTGGTCGTTGATTGAAAAGCGAGCCGTGCCGGCCTTTATTCGTACCCGGCCGACGCCGAAGCGGCCGACGATTTCCGGCAATAGTTGCCGTTGCTGTCGGGCCCATTGCAACGAAAACAACATATCGCTCCGCGCGGCCGTCGCATGGTGCTCCGGATAGATCAAGCGCCGGCTGCGGGCGTTCCAAAGCTGGAAAAACCCGATCGGCACATATCCGCCCGCGTCGAGCTCTTTCTTCAGGCCACCGTTCGCAGGGTCCAAAAATCGCTGCAGAGGTTTTTTGAAAGCAGATAGGCGTAGGGCATCGTGAAATAGCCTGCTTGTCCCCAATCTTCGCCCCACGAGTTGCGGACGATGAACCGCCCCTGAGCATCGGAATAACCGCAGGCCATCACGGCGTGTCCGCCGACGACTTGTTCCGTCGGCCCGGGCATATTCACGATTCCGCTCGCCGCAACCTCGTCGCTCTCGAAGCTGTCGTAGACGGTGAATCCGAATACGAACGGAAACCCGGCTGCCAAACAAGCTTTCATCTGTGTCAGGTTTTGCGGGATTCGCTGATAGGCGGTCACCTTGTGTTGCAGTCCGTCGGCGTATGCTTGTGCTGCCGGCTCGACGGTGAACTGCGAGATGTCGTACGGCCAATCCGTTTCCGGCGGGGCCCCTTCCGACGCCATCACTTTCATCCCGTCGCGAAGCTGAGCGCCGGAATCGGAGTCGATTGTTCCCTCGATTTGCCGCTCGCCGTAGTAAATGAACAAGCGCGAAGGAACAAACGGAGCCGAACTGTCTTGCCGCAGTTGATCGAATTGATCGGCGCCCGCCAGCGCGTTGGCGGTGCAAGAGCCGAGATCCCCTTGGTCGTAAACCGGCGGACAACTGGCCCGCAAATCGATGGCCGAGGGAAGATTCTGCAACACGTGCGGCGGCGCGGAATACAAAAAGTCGCGGTGATCCGGCAGATCGCGAACCCAACCATAACGCTTGTGACTTCGCAGCTTCGGCATCGACATCTCCTTTTCGACAAAAATCAGGCTCGGCCGAAAAATAACTTCCGCTGTTCGAGCTCCTCGCCCGTTCCTCTCCCGCAAGGGGAGACGGTTCTGTGGAGAAGTTATTTTCGGCCGAGCCTTAGTGACGAACTTTCCAAGACTCGGCCAACGTGGCCGCTTCAGCAAAACTCGATTCCCACTGTCCACGCAACACTTGGCGCCCCTCGACAAGCAGCAGCAAGATCGGGTCGTGCGATTGACCGAGCGCATCGCCCAACGCGTCGGCATCGATGCCGAGTTCGCGAGCTGCCTGGGTCGGCGTCACGGGCAAGTAGGCGAACTCGCGAACGGTCGCGGCCAGCGCCGCCGCCAATTCGTCTGCCTTCATTCCGTCGGTCGCGCGGGCGACGGCAAGGTCGTAGGTTTGGCGGTCGAAATCCATTTGCCGTTGCAGCCGCGGCTCATCGTAGAACTCCGCAATTCGCTGCACGAGCGTGGGATCGCTACTGCGCAAATCGACGCGGCCGGTGGCCAGCAGGCGAGTTTGGTCGTCGCGAAACGGGCGCAGCCCGCTTTCCGTGTGGCAGCGAATGCACGAAATCATCGGCACCACCACGCCGTCGGCCAGCGGATCGCTTGTGTCTTTGGCAATCTTGTCGGGCACCGAATCTTGGCGGTTGCCGGCGGCATCGTAGAGCGCCGTGCGCCACAGGCCGTTGGGCGCTACGGCGAACCATTCGCCCGCGTCGAATTTCAGATTCGCTCCGTCGACCGATAGCGGACGGCGGATCGGATCGCGATTGGCATCGACTTGCTGCACGTCGAGCGTTTGATACACGCCTCCGAGCGGGCCTTGCAGCCAGACCACACGCCGGGGCTTTTGCGTGATTCCGGAAATGAGCAGGTTTGCGCCGGCATTGGCGCGGAGCCGCTCGATCGTTTCGCTCTCGACGCCCAGCGTTTTAAGAAACTCGGTCTCGGTGGCCGGGATACCGGAAAATGCGTAATAGGCTGGAGGCACGGTGGAGCGAGCGATGAAATCGTCGGCCCGCAAGATCGCGCCGGCGCTTGTTGTGAGGGATCGCAGTTTCGCGGCTTGATCGAGACCCACCCAGCCGCCGTCGGTTGTGACTCGCAGGGCCGCGGCGGTTGCGGCTTGTGCCGCCTTGGTCGGCGTGGGCGCTTGGCGCGTGGGGTCGGTTGGCCCACTCGAGACGGCGACTTCCGTCGGCAGATGCCAATATGGATCGCTCTCGACCAGCTTTTCCCATGCGGCCGACCAGGCGGCAAATTCACGGCCGTCGGTCACGAAATTCGAAATCGAAAACCGTAGCAGCGTCGGACTCATCGTTGTGGGAACGAAGATCGCCCGGGTGCGGCTCAGCGAATTTAATGTGTACGCCACCACCTGCGTGGCCGCCGGCCGCCGCGCCGCCGGAATCGCGTACAGCGACAGATATCGCACCCCGGGCCGGACTTCGGCGGGCAATTGCTCGACATCCGCCACCGCCGCACGCAGCTCGCTTTCGGGCGTTTGAGCAAGCGCCGTGATGGCGAACATCGCCAGCACGGCGACGAGCGTCAAGGATGTTGCGAAACTGCGAGGCATTGCTGTGAATTTCCTTTTGTCCGGGGTCTGGCTCATTTGTTCGGCCCGCTGTCGGCCGGAAATATCCATCCGACCCTTCCGCCGAAAAATGTGCCTGACCCCCTGGAGCTGCAAGTTGACGCGGCTCACGAACCGCCGCGAATGCTCTGGATCAATTGCAAAATCTGGATCACGATCGGCAGCCAATCGACGAGCGACTGGGCGTCGATCGCCAACTCGGCAGTCGCGGGGGAAGCACTGGCGCCGACCGGCCTGCCCGAGGAGCTGCTCGAGCCGCCCAGTGATTCGAGATAGGCGATGATCGACAGCACGGTGTTGAAACCGCTTGTGTTGCTCAGCAGGCTTTCCAAGCGGGCAAGCCAAGCCGGGTTCAATCCTGCGGCGGCGCCGAATTGCACCAATAACTCGATTGCTTGCCGCAGGCCGTCGGCGGTCGCCAGCGGGGCGGCAAGTTGTTGTAATTTCTGGAGCAGGGCCAGCAAGCCCGGGAGGTTTGCGATTCCGGGCAACGAGGGTGGAATGGATCGCAACGTGACGCATTGGCTCATCGGATCGGTCTCCAAAGGGCTTGGCGAAGGCGCAAAAAAAGAGCCCGCCGCCGGATCGACTCCGGGGCGGGCTCTGGAGATACCTGGTTTGAATCAGGCTCCGCGGATACTCGCTCAACGAACGCAACTATACGACAAAGCTTGGCCCAATTTCAAGCAAAAGCTCTTAGTTAATCGGCGCTTTCACAGGGCGAGAACACGCGAAGACGATCGGTTAGTTCTTTGCCGCGGCCTCGGCCTTTTCAGGGTCATTCGCCGGGATAGGCGAGGTGGCCTCGAATTCGATACTTTCGGTCATCGCCACGTCGGCATCGGCGAAGCGTTCGATCAGATCGCTTTCCATCGTATAGGCCAACGCCAGCCGCCGTCCGTCGGGATCGATCGCAAGATAATACCGCCATTGGATCGGCACTTCTGAAGCAAAACCCGACGCGACGACCTTCAATACCCGCAGGCCCCCCGCCCCTTTTCCTTCGGCAACCGTCTCAAATTTATCGAACCGCTTGCCGAGCGATTTTTGCACCTCGGCTTGAAATTCTTCGATCGTCACCGTCTTGCCCTGATCGAGCCGAGGCAGCGGACTGATATTGCATTGGGCGATCAATTCGCCGCGATCGATCAAGCGGAGAACGACCAATTGTGTTTCGTTGCGGGTGACGTGCCAACGGCGGTCGTAAACCAGTTGATAGCCGCCGGTCTCGCTGCGGAGGGCCAGCGGATGCGTGGAGGGATCGCTTTCGCCGGCCTCCTTGACGATGGCGGGCGTCAGCTCCGCGGAATCGGCCTGCGGCGTGATCTGAATATCGAGTTGAGCGGTGACGTCCAAACCCGGGCCGACGTATCCGATCGCGCGTCTTTCTTTGATACGTAGCTGTATTGAAGTGAGACAGTGATGATCGAGATCAAACGTCGCCGTGCCGTTGAGGCGGATTTCTGTCGCCACCCCCGTGACGGCCGCGTTCAGCCGCCCCCCGACTTTGATCTCCGCCACGGATTTGTTTACGTTGCTGAGTTCACAGGTCACTTCGTTGCGACTGACGATATCGACGCACACCAGTTTGGCCAGCAAAGCGTCGGGCACTTTCCAAGAGCCGCCAACGTTGACCTTCTCTGCGGACATCAGTTGGTCCATCAAAAGCGTGTTGGCCGGCAGATCAATCAAGTCGAGTTCTTCGCGAGTCAGCGGGCCATGGAGCGAGGAAATGGAGACTTTGGCCGCGTCGGCATGAACTAGCACGAACCGCGAATCTTCCCGCAGTTTGGGGGAATCGCGATGTTTGTTGACTTCGATGGCTGCTCCCGCTTCATGGTAATAGCGGAGGGACCGGCGGTTGGCCGTTTTGCCATCGTCGAGGCGGATTTCGTCGTACTTGAATCGCCCCCTGACGGTTATCGGCAGAGATGCCGTTTTGGCGTCTGCGGAGGGTTGCAACTTACCATCGACCTGGATTTTTGCAGCAACGCTGTATACGCCTTTGGATTGGCACTTGCTTTGCAGATCGTAAAGATCGTCTGCCGCCGCCATTTTTGGCAGGTGGACAAAACAGGCAAATGTTAGGGGAAGGAGGAGCGAGCTGCGGCGAACGACGGTGTTCATAAGACGGACCTCCGCTCCGAGATGGGGCAGGGAAAGCGCGTTTTGCATCGAGAAAAGTTGATCTTCGATTAAGATCGACGCCCCCCGCCCCAAAGCTCAAGACAATCAAGAGTTACGTCAACGATATCGGCGGGGTGGGATGATTGGCGAGCAGTGGAGATTTGGGTCGATTGAAGGATTTCGCTTTGAATCGCTTAAAGATTTTGCAACTCGTGTACACGGTTGGCGGCTCGGCGGCAACTAATTAAGGAGTCCATCGCGAACTTTGTCTCGACATTTCAACACCTTATTTCGTAGAAATGTCGGGCAACTGGGCATTGATCAACGAGAGTTTGCGACGGTTTATGAATACCCAAATACGACAATCCAAGCTTCCGCATTTGAAAGGCAACCCAGACGGTTGGGAAAAATCGTCGCCGGATGTTGGAACGACCGATGCTGGGCGAGCGACAGCTCGCAGGGAAAGCTGGCAACGGATATAGGACGGAGAAAGAACTAAGATGCACACCGATTATTTCAACCCAGTCATCCGGCAACTTCGCGATCAGCAGGTGCGTTTCGCTCCGCGCGAAAAAAAGGTCGAGCAAGTGAATCGTGCGGAGAAGTTGTTGACGGAAATCGAGCCCCAACGGACCTACCCCTACGACTACCTGTGCTATCGGATCACCGATTTTCGGCCTGAATTGTTTGCCAACCTGAAGATCAAGGGACAAGACGCCAGCCACGATCTGCGGTTGTTCGTCGAAGATCTCTCCGAGGCGGCGGACGTGCAGGCCGAGACGGCAGGCGAGCAAGTCCTGACGGTCGAGGAATTGAGCCGGTTGTTTAATGTCTCGACGAAGACGATCTCGCGTTGGCGCCAACAGGGGTTGGTGAGCCGGCGATTCGTTTTCGACGGCCGCAAGCGAGTCGGTTTCCTTAAAAGTTCGGTCGAGCGGTTTGCCGCTCAAAATGAGGAACGCGTCCGCCGCGGGGCGCAATTCAGCCAACTTTCAGATTCGGAACGGGAGCAGATCATCGATCGGGCGCGCCGATTTTCCGCCGCCGGAGGGTGTCCAGCCGAGGTGACGCGTCGGCTCGCGCGCCGCATGGGCCGGAGCATCGAGACCATCCGCTATACGCTCAAGCAGTTTGACCAAGAGCATCCCGACATAGCGGTTTTTCCCGAGGCGAGCGGTCCGCTTTCGGAAGAAAGCAAGAAGAAGATCTACCAACAATATCGACGGGGCGGGTCGGTCGAATCGCTGGCCAAGCGATTCTGCCGCACCAAAACGAGCATCTACCGCATCATCAATGAAATGCGGGCGAAGCGAATTTTGGAGCTGCCTCTCGACCTGATTCCGAATCCGAGTTTCGCCCGGGCCGACGCCGCCAAGACAATTCTTGGCCCGACGCCGGAGGCCGATGCTCCGCAGAAGAAGGTGCGATTGCCGAGTGGGCTGCCTCCCTATTTGGCCAGCCTGTACGAGGTGCCGCTGTTGAACCGCGAACAGGAAGCGCATCTGTTCCGGAAGTTCAACTACTTGAAGTATGCCGCCGGGAAGCTCCGCGAAGGGCTCGATCCGGCCCATGCCAAGAGCACCGTCATGGATGAAATCGAGCGGCTCTACGATCAGGCCGTGGCCGTGAAGAACCAAATCGTGCGGGCGAATTTGCGCTTGGTTGTGTCGATCGCCAAGCGGCACGTCGGGCCGACCGACAACTTTTTTGAACTAGTCAGCGACGGGAATATGTCGTTGATTCGGGCGGCGGAAAAATTCGACTATGCCCGCGGCAATAAGTTCAGCACGTACGCCAGTTGGGCCATCATGAAGAACTTCGCACGGACGATTCCCGACGAACATCGTCGCCGCGATCGATTCCGCACGAGCCAATTGGAAACGTTCGCAACGACGGAAGATCAGCGGACCGACCAGTACGAGCAGGAGAGCGCGCAGTCGCAACGGCAATCGCAGGTCGAAAAAATCCTGGGGCGCCTTGACGAGCGTGAGCGAAAGATTATCATTAGTCGATTCGGGCTCGATCACTCCCACGAACCGCTGACCTTGAAAGAGGTTGGGGCCGAGAATGGAGTGACCAAAGAGCGAATCCGCCAGATCGAAGCCCGGGCTCTGAGTAAGCTTCGCGAAGCGGCGCAAGAGGAAAAGATCGATTTGCCAGGGATGTGATCGCGAAAGCGGTAGCATGCGATCCCGGAATCGTTCTTGTTTGGTTGAAGAGATTTCGAGCGTGTCTCCACCGGAGGCACGCTTTTTCAATGGTGCCCCAAGCCAGGGGATCCAAGCGACAGGAGCGACGAGACGCCGGGTTTTGCCTTCGAACTTTGACGTATGAGTCGCGCCCAGATTCCGATTGTCGTCGGAATGGGAAGCGAGCCTAGGCAGTTGGGCTTGGCGTTTTTTGCGGTCCGGCGAGGCGATGCGTTCTCGCGGTCGCTCGATTGATTTTCCAAAAACCCCTTGCAACCCATCTTGCATGGGCGCGTAGGATCATTATATTTACTTGTTTTCGTGGCACCTTCTCGCAGGCTAGCGTAGCTCAACTGGCAGAGCAGCTGATTTGTAATCAGCAGGTTGTGGGTTCAAGTCCCTCCGCTAGCTCGTCCTGTTGCTTCGAGCGACTTAGCCCGCGAGGACCGCAATCAGCCGGCGAGAATAACGGAGGGGGGTTTCCCGAGCGGTCAAAGGGGCCAGACTGTAAATCTGGTGGCTCTGCCTTCGCAGGTTCGAATCCTGCACCCCCCAGCTATTGATTGGTTTTGGTCGGTGGGGTGCTCCGGTGAGAAATCGCATTGAAGGGTGGTGGCCGGATTGTTGACTACCCGGCGTTGGTTCCACGGCATCGACATGCGGTACGCCCGACATTGCATGCTCGCTCGCGAATGTGGAAAAGTCGGCGGCGACTCCCCTTTGCTGCGGGTGTAGCTCAATGGTAGAGCAATAGCCTTCCAAGCTAAAGACGAGGGTTCGATTCCCTTCACCCGCTTTGCCTTTCCGGGCCGGGGAAGGTTTTGAGAGGCCGGTAACTGTGCCGTGGGCAGCATGTCCTGGGCAGTATGTCGTGGGCAGTATGCCATGGGATGGGGAGAGGTTCGGCGTCAACCTGGGGCATGAGCGTGTGCCGAAGAGAGCGTCGTTCAAGAGGCGGTGACTGGGCGTTGGGCTTTATGGTACGTTGAATCTTGGCCGGCCGGCCGCAATGGAGCGCAATTGCTGCTGTAGCTCAGTTGGCAGAGCGCGTCCTTGGTAAGGACGAGGTCATGGGTTCAACTCCCATCAGCAGCTTTTTTTAAAGCAATTGCGGTCGGGAAAAGATTATTGTTGTCGAGATTGTTGTTGTCGAGGATTTTTGCACGGATTTGATTGACGGGTTGTTTCGTTAGCGACAGGCAGGCTCGTGGGCGGTGTTGCCCAAGGAGTTGTTCAACCTTCGCTTTCGCTCGTTCGACCACTGTAGGGAGCTAGAATGGCCAAAGACGTATTCGCACGGACAAAACCCCACGTCAACGTGGGAACCATCGGACACATTGACCACGGCAAGACCACGACGACCGGGGCAATCCTGGCCGTTCAGGCGGCAAAGGGATTGGCAAAATCCAAGAGCTATGCCGACATCGCCAAGGGCGGCACCGTCCGCGACGAAACCAAGACGGTGACGATCGCCGTTAGCCACGTCGAGTACGAAACCGACAAGCGGCACTACGCCCACATCGACTGTCCGGGCCACGCCGACTTCATCAAGAACATGATCACCGGCGCCGCCCAAATGGACGGCGGTATCCTGGTGGTATCGGCCGCCGACGGCCCGATGCCGCAGACGCGCGAGCATATCCTCTTGGCCCGCCAAGTCGGTGTTCCGGCGCTCGTCGTGTTCCTGAATAAGGTCGATCTGGTCGACGATCCCGAATTGCTCGAATTGGTGGAGTTGGAACTGCGCGAACTGCTCACGCACTACGGCTTCCCCGGCGATGAAATCCCGATCGTGCGCGGTTCGGCGAAAGCCGCTTACGACAATCCGGCCGATCCGGCTGCATCGAAGTGTATTTCGGAACTGCTCGATGCCGTCGACAGCTATATTCCCGAGCCGCCGCGTGAAGTCGACAAGCCGTTCTTGATGGCCGTCGAAGACGTGTTTTCGATCGAAGGGCGCGGCACCGTGGCCACGGGCCGGATCGAACGCGGCGTCGTGAAGGTCGGCGACGAAGTCGAGTTGATCGGGCTCGCCGAAAAGCCTCGTAAAGTGATCGTGACGGGCGTCGAAATGTTTAACAAGACGCTCGATCAAGGCCAAGCCGGCGACAACGTCGGCTGCCTGATGCGTGGTATTCGCCGCGAGGAAATCGAGCGTGGCCAAGTGTTGGCGAAGGCCGGCTCGATCACGCCGCACACCAGATTCGAAGCCGAAGTGTACGTGCTTTCCAAGGAAGAAGGCGGGCGGCACACGCCGTTTTTCAGCGGATATCGACCGCAGTTCTATTTCCGCACGACCGACGTGACCGGGACGGCCAATTTGGTCGGCGAAGCGGAAATGTGCATGCCCGGCGACAATGCCCGGCTTAGCGTCGAATTGATCACGCCCATCGCCATGGACGATGGCGTGCGGTTCGCTATCCGTGAAGGAGGTCGAACGGTCGGCTCGGGCGTGGTGACCAAGATTCTCGCCTAAGAACCGATTCGATTCTCCGTAGAAAACGAAGGGGTGTAGCTCAATTGGCAGAGCGCTGGTCTCCAAAACCAGAGGTTGCGAGTTCGATTCCCGCCGCCCCTGTAGCATTGGGTCGGTGATCGCCCGTCTGAAACGCAGACGGCGGTTGCCGGGGACCGCGGTCGAGACTGCAGTTGAAACCACGGTTGAATTGCCGAACCGAGAGCTGCGAGAGCGGCTGTTCCGAGCGAAACAGCATTCGCGAAGTCGGCCAAAGGAATGTGGGCCAGGCGTTGCCTCGATGGCCGTGTGGCCTTGATCGCGGGCGATCATGGTGGATCGACAAAATGGAAACTGACGGAACCCATCGATGGGGAAAGAAAAAGAAGCAGCGTGGGGCGGTTTTTGGCGGGACATGTTCCAGGTGGGTTTGTATAAACGAACCCAAGGACGCATTGCCCGGCAGGTGACGTTCGTCGCGCTCGCGCTGACGATCATCATCGGCGCTTTGCGGATGAGCGACGTATTCGGGACGACAGGTTTCACGCGCTACGCGCTGCCAGGGATCGTCGTGGTCGTGGGGTTGTGGCTTTCGTTTCGCTTGGTGAACTTGCCGAAGTTTGCCGACTTTTTGATCGCCGTCGAAGCCGAGATGAGCAAAGTCTCTTGGCCGACGCGGCCGGAAATGATTCGCGGCTCGGTCGTCGTTATCGTGACGCTGGTTTTTCTAGCCGCGATGTTGACGATTTACGACGCGATTTGGCAACGGCTGTTGGCGTGGCTTGGCGTTCGCTGACCGGTGAGGCCAGCCACGTTGAGATGTGGTTTTGGTGTGAGTGAATAGGATCGAGGACTGGTTGTGAGCGACGACGCTGAAAATCCACGAGAAGCTGCCGAGGCGAGCGCTGCCGCTCCGTCGCACGTAGAAGCTGCGCCTGAAGCTAAGGCGGATGCCGTCCCCGAAACGGCCGCGGCGGAATCGCCCGCGGAAGGTTCGAAGAAGAAAAAGCGTGCGGAGCCAGTCAATTCGCCCCCGCCGGCTTCGTCCGATTCCAACGGCGTTGCCGAGGAGCCGGCCCCGGAGGAGATCCGCAAGGAGTGGTATATCCTCAAGGTGCAAAGCAACCGCGAGGAATCGATTCTCGAAGGATTGATGCGACGCGTGAAGATGGAGGGCCTCGAGCGATTTTTCGGCGAATGCATCGTGCCCACGGAAATGGTGTCGGAGTTCAAAGGGGGCAAAAAGCGGATCAGCAAGCGAAAGCTCTATCCGGGCTACCTCGTCGTCAACATGGAAATCAACGACGACACTTGGTACGTCGTCCGCGAGACGCCCGGCATCGGCGACTTCACCGGTTCCATCGGCCGGCCGAGCCCGATGCTCGCCCAGGACGTGCAAAAAATCCTTGCCAAGAGCGAAGAAAAGACCGACGAAGCACCGAAGCTCAAGATCGCCTTCAAGAAGGGGGATCGCGTCAAAATCAACGAAGGAACATTCGAGAATTTCGAAGGAGACGTCGACAGCATCGACGAGGCGAATGGCCGAGTGATCGTGATGATCAATATCTTCGGCCGTTCGACGCCCGTCGAATTGGAGTATTGGCAGATCGAATCGGTTTGAGCCAAGAGAACCCGGAACCGATTCGCGTTCTTTCGCTCAATTGAGCGACCGGACGAGTGAGAATCGGTTCCTGAAATGTTTTGCGCACCCCGCAGATATCGAACGGTTAAAGCATGGCAAAACAGTTAGTCGGACAAGCGAAGTTTCAGGTGCCCGGTGGCCAGGCGACCCCAGCCCCGCCGGTTGGCACGTCGTTGGGTAAGTTCGGAATCAATCTCGGCCAGTTCGTGATGCAATTCAACGAACGGACCCGCGAGGCGGGCGGAATGCCGATTCCGGTTGTGGTGAATGTATATAACGACCGGAGTTTCGACTTCATCACGAAGAGCCCGCCGGCTGCCGCCCTATTGAAGCAAGCTGCCCAGATTGCCAAGGGCTCCGGCGTTCCGAACAAGGAAAAAGTCGGCAAGGTTACCAAAGCCCAAATCGCCGACATTGTCAAGATGAAAATGGCCGATCTGAATGCCCGCGACGCCGATCATGCCGCCCGCATGGTCGAAGGAACGGCACGCAGCATGGGCATTACGGTTGAAGGTTAAACGCACTAGGCACACGACGGGGTCTGGCTCATTTTTCGGCATATGGCGGCAGGAATTAAGACCAACCGCACCGACGAAAAATGTGCCTGACCCCCTGAACCCGATGGCGTCTGGCTCATTTTTCGGCATATGGCGGCAGGAATTAAGACCAACCGCATCGCCGAAAAATGTGCCTGACCCCCTGAACGAACCAAGAAGCAAACCATGGTTAAGCTCACCAAACGATTCAAAGTGATGACCCAAAAGGTCCCGGCCGACGAAGCGGCAGTGCCGGTCGATCAGGCGGTTGCCATCCTCAAGCAATTCAACACGACGAAGTTCGATCAGTCGGTCGAAATCGCCATCCGCTTGGGCATCGACTCGAAGCAGGCCGATCAACTGGTCCGCGGCTCGATCGTTTTGCCGCACGGCATCGGCAAGTCGAAACGGGTCGTGGTGTTCGCCAAGGGAGACCAAGCGGCGGCGGCAAAGGAGGCCGGAGCCGATGAAATTGGAACCGACGACTTGGCCAAGAAAATCAAAGACGGCTGGACCGATTTCGATGCCTGCATCGCGGCGCCCGACATGATGGGGATGGTCGGCCCGTTAGGCAAGGTGCTGGGGCCGCGAGGCCTGATGCCGTCGCCCCGAGCCGGCACCGTTACGCCGGACGTGGGCAAAACGGTTCGCGAATATAAAGCCGGCAAGGTCGAATTCCGCAACGACGCCGGCGGAATTATCCACGCGGTGGTCGGCAAGCTGAGTTTCGACGAGAAGAAACTGTCCGAGAATATCCAAGCCTTCATCCAACACATCCTGGCTCTGAAGCCCCACGGCGTAAAAGGGCAATACGTCAAGGGGATTACGGTGAGCGCAACAATGAGCCCCGGCGTTCATATCGCGGCGTAGGGTGCCCGCCAAGCCCAGGCATGCCGCATCAAGCTTGACCGACTTCCGTAAACTATAGACTGCCGGCCGAACCCCGGCGATGAACCGATCATGAGCAAACTTGTCAAAGACTTGGTGACCAAAGACCTGCGCAGTCAGCTTGCGGGAATCAACGATGTTTTGTTGGTGAATGTCGTCGGGCTCGATGCCATTCGGACGACGAAGCTTCGCCGCGAGCTGCGCAGCAAGAACATCCGCCTTGAAGTGGTAAAAAACAGCTTGGCCCGCCGGGCGACCGAAGGTACGTCGATCGCCACGGCCTTCGAAGGCATGTCGGGAACACTGGCGATCGTGTGGGGCGCCGAAGATGTCGTGTCGCTCGCGAAAGAGATCACGCGCTACACCGAGTTGAAGGAATTCGAGGGATTCCAGCCTCGCGGCGGCGCGATGGATGGCACGAAGCTGTCGGCGCCCGAAATCAAGGTCGTCAGCAAATGGCCCAGCCGGCAGGAACAACTGAGCATTTTGCTCGGCCAGATCCTCGGCCCGGGCGCGGAGCTGTCGGCTCAATTGATCGGCATGGGCGGATCGCTGGCGAGCCAAATCAAGCAACGTGCCGAGGATTTGGAAAAAGCGGCTCCTGCGGCGGAACCTGCCGCACCGGATGCTCAAGCAACTGCGCAATGACGAATGACAAAGAACTCCATGATCCGTGGGCTTCGAAACGGCTGATCGCTCATCATGTGGACATTCGCCATTCTTTAGTCATTCGTGATTAGAAAATCGTCATTCCCCTAAGTGACCCCGAAACTCTAAGAGAAGGATTGCAAGTAACCATGGCGACCGCTGAAGCGACTCGTGAGTTCTCCGCCGGTGCAAAAGATCTGGGCGAGAAGATTATCAGTTTGACCTTGAAAGAAGCCAAGGAACTGAGCGACTACTTGGAAGAGGTCCACGGCATCAAGCCCGCCGCCGGCGGCGCGGTGATGATGGCCGGCCCTGCGGCCGGCCCCGGCGCTGCTGCTCCGGCAGCCGAGGCAAAGACGGAGTTCGATGTGGTGCTCGAAGGCTTTGGCGACAAGAAGATCGGCGTGATCAAGGTCGTCCGGGCCGCCACGAGCTTGGGATTGAAGGAAGCCAAGGATCTCGTCGAAGGCGTTCCGAGCAAAGTCAAGGAGGGGATTTCGAAGGAAGACGCAGAGAAGCTCAAGAAGGAGTTGGAAGAAGCTGGCGCCACGGTTTCCATCAAGTAACACCGCTGAAACGCCAGTCGAATGCCGACCGCGGTGCGATCCGCTCGCACCGCGATTGCGCGTTGATGCGGTCCGCCGTTGTCGGCGGGCCGCTAGTCGATGAAGCACCTTCCTTATTCACGCGGCACGCGTGGCCATGAGGAGAGCCGCAAAGACCGCTTCGGTGGAGGGCCGAAAGGGAAGGCGTTCGCCGCCCCGCAGCGACGAACACCTTGCGGAGCTTTGCGTAATTCAACTTCGATTGCCCGCAACCCCGCACACGAGTCGCTTGATTCCACACGTCAAGCCACCGTCGATTTGCGATTTCCGAGAGGGTCAGGCTGTGCGCGTGCGCTCGCGCAGCCGATGTTCCCGCCGATTCATCGTCGGCAACTCAAATTAGGAGCTAAGAGCAGCCTATGGCTATCACGGCAGAACGACGTCTGCGTCCGAAAGAAGTCCGCCGCTTCGGCAGCCTCCGCCAACCGCATCAGATTCCCGATCTGACCCAAATTCAGACCCACAGCTACGACAACTTCCTCCAATACGAGATCCCGCTTCAAAAGCGCAAAGATCAGGGCATCGAGGGAGTGTTGCGGGAAATTTTCCCGATCGAAAGCTACGACAAGAATCTGCGGCTGGAATACATCCGCTACGAACTCGGCAAGCCACGCTACGAACCGGATGAATGCCGGCAACTGCGGCTGACCTATGGACGTCCGTTCCGCGTCTGGCTGCGGCTCACCAAGGAAGAGCCGATCGAAGAAGAAGTCTATCTCGGCGATATGCCGATCATGCTCGGTGGCGGCGAATTTATCATCAACGGGGCCGAGCGCGTCGTCGTCAGCCAATTGCACCGCAGCCCCGGCGTCGATTTTGTCGCCGATACGGAATCCGGCGAGCGCAAGCTGCATAGCTGCCGGATCATCCCCGAACGCGGCAGTTGGATCGAACTGAACATCTCGAAGAAGGACACGCTCTCGGTCCGCATCGATCAGAGCGGCAAGTTCTCGGCCATGACCTTGCTCCGGGCAATGGACCCGAAATACAGCCGCGACCCCGATTTGCTGCGCATTTTCTACCCCACGACGGTCGAGAAAATCGTCGATGGCCGCAGCGCCGCGAAAATCGAGGGCAAGATCGCCGTCGAAGATATCGTCTACCCGGCCGAAAGCGAAAAAGCCGGCGAGATCATTCTCGAATCGGGCCAGAAAATCACGAAGAACGCCGTGGAATTGATCATCACCTCGGGCCTGACTTCCGTCGAAGTGATGGCCGATGTCAAAGTGCCGCTGATTCTCAACAGCCTGGCGGAAGACAACACCGGCAGCCACGAAGAAGCCCTGCTGCGGATCTATCAGCGGCTCCGGCCAGGCAATCCGCCGCAATTGGAAAAGGCCCGGGCCTTGTTCCACGAAAAATTCTACGACACCAATCGCTACCGCCTGGGCCGCGTCGGCCGCTTCCGCATCAGCCGTAAGCTGAAGCTCGACATTCCGGAAACGGAAATGACGCTCCGGCCCGAGGATCTGATCGCCGCAATCAAGTATCTGCTCGCGCTCACGTCCGGCGACCCGGACGTCGAGGTCGACGATATCGACCACCTGGGCAATCGCCGCTTGCGAACGATCGACGAATTGGCTTGCGACGAATTGCGCAAGGGCTTCCTGAAGCTGCGGCGCACCGTCCAAGAGCGGATGAGCCTGAAAGACGTCGTCGACATGACGCCGCGCAGCTTGATCAATCCCAAGAGCATTTCCGCGGCGATCGAATACTTCTTCGGCCGCGGCGAATTGTCGCAAGTGGTCGACCAGACGAATCCGCTGTCGATGCTGACGCACGAGCGGCGGCTTTCGGCACTTGGCCCCGGCGGCTTGAATCGCAAACGGGCCGGTTTCGAAGTGCGCGACGTGCACATCTCGCACTACGGCCGCATCTGCCCGATCGAAACGCCGGAAGGCACGAACATCGGTCTGATCTCGAGCCTGGGCATCTATTCGGCCGTCGATGAATATGGATTCTTGATCACTCCGTATCGCAAAGTCCACAAGGGAAAATTGGCCGATGAGGTCGTGTGGCTTCGGGCCGATCAGGAAAGCGAAGCCTATCTGGCTCCCGCTGACGCCCCGGTCGTAAACGGCCATTTGCATGGCGACAACATCATCGCCCGCTTCCGCTCCGACTTCGTGTTAGTCTCGCCCGACAAGATTCAGTACATCGACGTGGCCCCGAGCCAGATGGTCGGCGTGTCCGCCGGCTTGATCCCATTCTTGGAACACGACGATGCCAACCGCGCGTTGATGGGCTCGAACATGCAGCGTCAAGCCGTGCCCCTGTTGATCACCGAGCCGCCGGTCGTGGCGACGGGCATGGAGCGAGATGTCGCCCAAAATTCGGGGATGATCGTTCGCGCTGCCCGCAAGGGAACGGTCACGTATGTCGACGCGAATCGGATCGAAATCGCCGGCGATGTTTATCACATGCGCAAATTCGTCGGCCTCAACGAACGCACCTGCCAAAACCAGAAGCCGATCGTCGAGTTGGGCCAAAAGGTCGAAAAGGCGGAGGTGATCGCCGACGGGGCTGCGACGTTCCGAGGCGAATTGGCCTTGGGCCGCAATGTGCTGGTCGGTTTCATGGCCTGGGATGGGTTCAACTTCGAAGATGCCATCATCATCAGCGAAGAATTGGTCGAGCGCGACGTGTACACGTCGATCCATATCGAAGAATTCGACATCGAAATTCGCGAAACCAAGTTGGGCCGCGAGGAATTCACTCGTGATATCCCCAACGTCAGCGAAAAAGCGCTGCGAAATCTCGATGAGACGGGCATCGTGCGAATCGGCACGTACGTGCGCCCCGGCGATATTCTGGTCGGCAAAGTTTCGCCGAAATCGAAGACCGAACTCACGCCGGAAGAAAAACTGTTGCACGCTATCTTCGGCCGAGCCGGCGAAGACGTGAAAAACGATTCGCTCGAAGTCCCCTCGGGCGTGGAAGGCATCGTCATCGACACGCAAAAGTTTTCGCGCCGCATGAGCCTCAGCGAAGACGAACGTAAGTCGTTCGAAAAGGCCCTCAAGGAAGCGGAAGCCGAAGGGAATGCCCAGATCGCGGCCGCCTTCGGCGATATGGTCGCCGAGATGGAAGGCATCTTGCAACGGCCGTTGACCGACGAAGACGGCACGCCGCTGGTGCGCGATCAGGAGCATCGCTTCGTCGCCGAGCGGGCCTTGCAATTCAAGCTCGATGCAATCGACATCCGCAGCCCGCAACGCAAGACGGAAGTCGAAAAGGCGTACAAGACCAAATGGCCGGCCATTGAGGCTGCCATCGATGCCCGCGATCGCAAGCTGAATAGCATGAAGCGCGGCGACGAATTGCGCAGCGGCGTGCTGCAGATGGTGAAGGTCTACATCGCGGCCAAGCGCGTGATCTCGGTCGGCGATAAGATGGCCGGCCGGCACGGGAACAAAGGTGTCATCGCCAAGATTCTGCCGAAGGAAGACATGCCGTTCCTGGCCGACGGCACGAGCGTGCAAATCCTGTTGAACCCGCTCGGCGTTCCCAGCCGCATGAACGTGGGCCAGATTCTGGAAACGCATCTCGGCTGGGCCGGCGCTTTGCTCGGTTTCCAAGCGATTACGCCGGTCTTCGACGGCGCCACGGAAGAGGCCATCGGCAAGTGCCTGACGGAAGCGAAACTTCCCAAGCACGGCAAGGCCCAACTCTTCGACGGGCGAACCGGAGAAGCGTTGGAGCAGGAAACCACCGTCGGCTACATCTACATGCTCAAACTGCACCATCTGGTCGACGACAAGGTGCATGCCCGGTCGACCGGCCCCTACTCGCTGATCACGCAGCAGCCGCTGGGTGGCAAGGCGCGATTCGGCGGCCAGCGGTTTGGGGAAATGGAAGTTTGGGCGCTCGAGGCCTACGGCGCGGCCTACGTGCTGCAAGAACTGCTGACGGTGAAAAGCGACGACGTCGAAGGCCGCACGAAAATCTACGAATCGATGGTCAAGGGAGAAAACACGCTCGAAGCCGGCACGCCCGCCAGCTTCGATGTGCTCACCAACGAAATTCGCGGACTGGCGCTCAACATGCAACTCGAAAAGCGACGGATTTAGCAGTTCGCGATTTCAAATTTGAAATCTGATAATGGCAACAACCGACGCAATGCAAGTCGTTCGCTTACGGAACAAGTGGTTGAATTACGCGACGTCAGGGCACTGTGGTAACAAAAAGCTACGCGACTGCAAGCCGGAGAGCCCGAGCTTCAGCATCCTCCAACGGATAGGCCCGGATGCGGAGCCCAACTACGTCCAGAAGCTCGAGGCCGGGTGGCAGGGCCGCCTCCACACGCGTAAGTTTGGACTAAACGACAACTAGCAAGAAATAAGGGACCGGAGGGCCATCTGCGGCGAATAAGAGCGGCGAATAAGACATGCCAAAGTACTCGCGTATCACCGTCCGGCCGGAGCAGATGGGCGGTGTGCCTTGTGTGCGCGGTCTGCGCATTCCCGTTGCCACCGTGGTCGGAATGGTCGCAGAGCGAATGACAGACGGCGAAAAATTGGCGCATTACCCCGATTTAGCGGCAGACGAAATCCACGAGTGTCTCCTGTTCGCCGCTGAGGCGGTTCGAGAACGCGAATTGCCCTTGGTCACGCTCTGATGAGATTTCTCATCGACAATGCGCTCTCACCCTGGCTTGCCGAGCAACTTCGCCACGCCGGCCACGACGCGGTGCATGTTCGACACTATGGGATGTAAGCGGACGAAGATGAAAGGATCTTCGATCGAGCGGCTGACGAACAACGAGTGCTGGTTTCAGCTGACACTGATTTTGGGCGATCTTGGCGGATCGCAACAGCCAACAGCCTTCGTTTATTTTGTTCCGCGGCGATTTGTCGCGGGTTCCAGCAAATCAGTTTCGTACTTTGTTAGCAAATTTACCCACCGTCTAAAGCGCTCTGAACGCCGGCGCGATCGTCGTGTTTGAATCACATCGAATTCGCGTTCGCAACCTGCCGCTCGCCTAGCGCGACTTTGCATACGAACCAATCGGTCTTCTCCCAGGAGCCTTGAATATGAGCACCGCAGACAGCTCTTACGACCGGATCAACGACTACACGGCGGTCAAGATCAGCCTGGCCCGGCCGCACGATATTCGCAGTTGGTCGTTCGGCGAAGTGAAAAAGCCGGAAACCATCAACTACCGCACCTACCGTCCGGAAAAAGACGGCCTGTTCTGCGAGCGCATCTTTGGCCCGGAAAAAGACTGGGAATGCGCCTGCGGCAAGTATCGCGGCATGAAATACAAGGGCATGATCTGCGATCGTTGCGGCGTGAAGGTGACGCACAGCCGCGTCCGCCGCAAGCGGATGGGCCACATCGAATTGGCTGCGCCGGTCGTGCATATCTGGTTTTTCAAGGCCATGCCGAGCCGCCTCGGCAATCTGCTCGACATGAAAACGACCAGCCTGGAAAAAGTGATCTACTTCCAGGACTACGTCGTCACGAACCCCGGCGACACGCCGCTGAAAAAGCAGCAATTGCTGACCGAGGAAGAATACCGCGCCGCGCGCGAGCAATATGGCGACGGCTCGTTCGAGGCCGAGATGGGCGCCGAAGCAGTGCGCAAGCTGCTCGTGGGTCTCGATTTGGTCACGCTCTCCAAGCAATTGCGCGAAGATTTGCACGAGACCAATTCCAAGCAAAAAAAGAAGGACCTCATCAATCGGCTGAAAATCGTCGAATCCATCCGCGATAGCGACAACAAGCCGGAATGGATGGTGCTCGACGTGATTCCGGTCATCCCGCCGGACTTGCGACCGCTGGTGCTGTTGGATTCGGGCAATTTCGCCACCAGCGACTTGAACGATCTCTACCGCCGCATCATCAACCGCAACAACCGCTTGAAAAAGCTGGTCGATCTGAATGCGCCAGAGGTGATCATCCGCAACGAAAAACGCATGCTCCAGCAATCGGTCGACGCGCTGTTCGACAACAATCGCTGCAAGCGGCCCGTGCTCGGATCGAGCAATCGCCCCTTGAAATCGCTGACCGACATGATCAAGGGGAAGCAGGGCCGCTTCCGCGAGAATCTGCTCGGCAAGCGCGTCGATTATTCCGCCCGTAGCGTGATCGTGGTCGGGCCGACTTTGCGGCTGCACCAATGCGGGCTGCCGAAAAAGATCGCGCTCGAATTGTTTCAGCCGTTCATCATTCGCCGGCTGAAAGAGCTCAACCACGCCGATACGATCAAAAGCGCCAAGAAGATGCTCGAGCGCAAGGACGATGAGGTATGGGATATCCTCGAAGAGGTGATCCGCAATCACCCCGTGCTTCTCAATCGCGCCCCGACGCTGCATCGCATGGGCATCCAGGCGTTCGAGCCGGTGTTGGTCGAAGGCAACGCGATCAAGCTGCACCCGCTGGTTTGCAAGGGATTCAACGCCGATTTCGATGGCGACCAGATGGCCGTCCATTTGCCGCTGTCGATTGAAGCCCAGGTCGAAGCCCATACGCTGATGATGGCCACGAACAACATCTTCAGCCCGGCCAACGGCGCGCCGATCATCAGCCCGTCGCAAGACGTGGTGATGGGTTGTTATTATCTGACGATGATTCTCCACGCCAGCCAGCAGGGCGAGGGGATGATTTTCTCATCGCTCGACGAAGTGCAGTTGGCCTATTCGCTCGGCGTCGTGAAGACGCACGCTCGGATCAAGGTCCGGCTGCCGAAGAATCGCCGGCTCAAAACCGACAACGAAGCGCTGGCCAAGCCAGGCGCGCTGATCGACACGACCGTCGGCCGCGTGATGTTCAATTCCACGCTCCCCGAGGGAATGCTGTTCTACAACCTTCCGATGCGTTCCAGCGAGTTGGCCAAGGTTATTTCGGATTGCTATCAAGCGCTCGGCCGGCGGAAGACCATCGATCTGCTCGACGATATGAACCGCCTCGGCTTCCGCAACAGTACGCGCAGCGGTCTTTCGTTTGCCACCGACGATCTCATCACACCGTCGAATAAGTCGCGAATCATCGGCGAAGCCGAAAAGTCGGTGCTCAAGATCTACAAGCTCTATCAACGCGGCATCATCACCGAAGGGGAGCGATACAACCAGGTGCTCGACGCTTGGACGCACGCCCGCGAAAAAATCACCACGGAAATGATGACCGAGCTGGAAAACGACCATCGGCATACGAACTACGTCAACCCGATCTTCTTGATGGCCCACTCGGGTGCCCGAGGCGGCGTCGAGCAAATTCGCCAGTTGGCCGGGATGCGCGGTTTGATGGCCAAGCCGTCGGGCAAGATCATCGAAACGCCGATCAAGGCCAACTTCCGCGAAGGGCTGACAGTGCTGGAATATTTCAGCTCGACGCACGGCGCCCGCAAAGGCTTGGCCGACACGGCCCTCAAGACGGCCGACTCCGGCTATCTGACCCGCAAGCTGGCCGACGTTGCCCAAAATGTCGTCATCACGATGCACGATTGCGGCACGACGCAAGGGATCACCAAGGGAGTAATCTACCGCGGTGAAAAGGTCGAAGTCGGTTTGGCTGATTCGATCCGCGGCCGCGTGAGCCGGGCCAACATCGTCAACCCGATCACCGACGAAATGGTGGTCGCCGAAAGCGAGCTAATCACTCCCAAGGTCGCGCGCCGGATCGAGGATCTCGGTCTGGAAAAGATTCAGGTTCGCAGCGCGCTCACCTGCGATGCCCCGCTGGGCATTTGCCGGTTGTGCTACGGCATGGACCTTTCGACCGGCACACTGGTCGAAGAAGGCATGGCCGTCGGAATCATCGGCGCCCAAAGCATCGGCGAACCGGGCACGCAACTCACCATGCGCACCTTCCACATCGGCGGCGTCGGTCAGCGCTCGATCGTCGACAACGAAAGCCGAGCCAAGAAGAACGGCGTCGTCCAGTTCACGCGGCTGAAAGTCGTGCGCAACGACGCGGGCGAGCAAGTCGTGCTCACGCGCAACGGCGAAATTCAAGTGTTGGACCCCAAGGGACGAGAACTCGAGAAATACGAAGTTCCCGCGGGCGCCATCCTGTTGGTCGAAGAGAACCAGGAAGTCAAGACCGGCACCGTTCTCTGCCAATGGGATCCGCACAGCATCCCGATTCTCGCCGAAGTCACCGGCAAGGTTCGCTACGAGGACGTGATCGAAGGCGAAACGATGCGCATCGAAAAGGACCCCAGCGGTCACGTTCGCCGCATGGTGCTCGAACACAAGGGGGATTTCCATCCGCAAGTGGTCTTGGAAGACGAGTCGGGAAAAATTCTCGACTTCTACTACCTGCCGGAAAAGGCCTATATCGAAGTGAACGAAGGCGATCAGGTCACGGCCGGAACGCTGCTGGCCAAAACGCCTCGTGAAGTATCCGGCACGCAAGACATCACCGGCGGTCTGCCGCGGGTGACCGAAATCTTCGAAGCCCGCAAGCCGAAGGATCCGGCCGTTATCGCCGAGATCGACGGAACGGTCGAACTGCTCGGCGAAAAACGCCGCGGCAAACGGACAATCATCGTCCGCAGCGAAAGCGGCATCGAGCGCGAACACCTCGTGTCGCACGGCAAGCACTTGCGCGTGCATGCCGGCGACTTTGTCCGGGCAGGCGAAGCCCTCGTCGATGGCCCGCTGGTGCCGCACGACATCCTCCGCATCTCCGGCGAAGAAGCCGTGCAGCAATACCTGGTTCGCGAAATTCAAAACGTCTATCGCAGCCAGCGCGTCGAAATCGATGACAAGCATATCGAGATCATCGTTTGCCAGATGCTCCGTAAAGTGCGGATCGAAAGCGTCGGCGACACCGGGCTGCTGCCGGGCAGCGTGATGGATAAGTTCGAATTCCGGGCCGTGAATCAGAACCTGTCGCAATGCGTGAAGATCACCGAAAAGGGAGACAGCGATTTCGCTCCCGGCACCATCGTGCCCAAGGATGCGCTGGAGCAGGTCAACGCTCAGATCGAAGCCCTCGGCGGCGAACCGTGCAAGGGCACCAAGCCCAAGCCGGCCACTGCCAGCACCCAGTTGCTCGGGATCACCAAGGCGGCCGTGCAAAGCTCCAGCTTCATCTCGGCCGCTAGCTTCCAGGAAACCACCAAAGTGCTCACCGAAGCGGCCTTGGCCGGCAAGGTGGACCACTTGGTAGGCCTGAAGGAAAACGTGATCCTCGGCCACTTGATTCCCGCCGGAACCGGCTTCCACACCTTCCAAGGCTCGGAAGTCCGAATCCGCAAGGAGGCGCTCGAAGCCTTGGCCCACGAACCGGAACGCGTCCTGCCTCGCCATTTCCCACTCCTGGAAACCGGCGATGCAGGCTCAAAAACTGCGACCGCCGAAGCCCCGGCCGCCACGAGCCTCGACTCCCTGCTCGGCGGCGACGGCAAAGCCGGCAAAGGCTAAAGACACGGCGCGCGATTGTCGCCGAAAACGGCGGCCCGAACTACGACGAGGGCTCCGATTCGGCGAGGGGGGCGGCCCGTAGCACTGCATGGGGCGAAACTGACCCTATGCCGCGCTAAACCAACGCGAATACAAGAAGACGAGCCCGTGGTTTTAAGAACCCCGGGCTTCGTCCGATCTTTGGGGCAAAAATAGGCGGCGGATGGACGGCGCAAAAGCCGACACGCAAGTCGAGCCCCTTGGGACGCCCTCTTCACTTGCCTCGGCGCGGACGCGAAAATGTCGCTACGATTCCGGCGGCGCGCGTGGGTTGGCGCGCCGCGTTGATCCTCGCCGGAGATGTCTTCGTGCGGTGTAACCCGGGCGTCGCCATGCAATGGATCCGATTCAGCGACCTAACCGGGCCGGAGAGCAGGTAAGCGACGATCCGAGTAAACTGAGAATCCTCACGAAGAAACCTTATTGCCCACCTTGGGAGGGTTTTGCAATGCAAACGCAAACCGACAGCCAATTGGTCGCCAAGAAATGTGTTCCCTGTGAAGGGGGCGTGCCCAAGTATTCCTGGGCCGAGGCAGAAGAGCAGTTAAAATCCCTCGACGGCTGGCATCTGACACACGACGGCCAGCGGGTTCGCAAGGACTGGCTGGTCAAAAACTTCATGGCCGGGATGGATTTTTTCAACGCCGTCGCTCGGCTCGCGGAAGACGAGCAGCATCATCCCGATCTGCATCTCGAGGGCTACCGAAACGCGTGGATCGAAATCTGGACGCACGCCATCGGTGGCCTTTCGGAAAACGATTTCATCCTGGCAGCTAAAATCGATCGCCTGCCCGTGACGTTGAAGGGCGGCTAGAGATCGGCCCTTCAATATGCAATTGGTCCCGCCGCTAAAGCATTGGGCTCCAGCCGCCCACGGCCTGCGGCGGGGCTGCGAATTGATCGGGATGCAGCAGGTGGGCGACGACTTCGAGACTATCGACCAGCCGGGGGCCCGATCGATTGAGATATGCGTTGCCATCGACGGCGAAAACCCGTCCGTTGCGAACGGCCGTCATTCCTTGCCAACCTGAAATTCTCGTCAATGCCCGCGCTTCGTCGAGCGTGCGGTTCAATTCGAAGCCGCAAGGGCTGATGAGGATCACTTGCGGATCGTAAGCGAGCACGTCGGGCCAAGCATGATACGTGCTATGCCGGCCGCCGATCGATAAACCATTTCGCCCGCCGGCCAGCTCGATGATCTCGGGCACCCAGTTGGCAGCCAGCATCAACGGCTCGGTCCATTCGATGCACACGACGCGCGGCCGCGCGGCCTCGGCCAATCCGGCCGTTTGGCGGCGGATCATGTCGATCCGAGATTCGAGTTCGGCGAGGCAGCGATCGGCCGCGGCACTTGACCCGGCCGCTTCACCGACGCGCCGCAAATCGTTCAGCACATCGTCCAATCCTTGGGGATTCAGCGCGACGACGCGGCAATCGGCCAATCGCGGATCGCTCGCCACCGCGGAAAGCACATCCTCGTAACTGACCGCGCAAACGTCGCACTGCTGCTGCGTGACGATCAGATCGGGCTTCAAACGGCCGAGCAATTCAACGTCCAAGCCATACAGCGGCCTGGCCGCGGCCGCCAATTCGCGCACCTGCGAATCGATGGCCGCACTCGATGCCGAAGCCGCGATGTGCGACATCGTCACTCGCGGCAATTGGCTTACCGCCGGGGGCCAATCGCATTCATGGCTCACCGCCACGACGCGTTCTCCCAGCCCGAGGACGAATAACATTTCGGTCGCGGCGGACAGCAGCGAAGCAATGCGACAGGCCATGCGAGAGCCACGAAGGATGAAGAGATTTAATCACGAAAGGCGGGAAAACACGCGCAAAAATCTGCCATTGCAAACACTAGTTCGAAGCGTAAGCGAGGATGCGCCGCGAAAGAGCACGGACTTGCTCTGTAGAAAACCTGGCGCGATTGTACCCCTCACGAAATCCATGCCATCCAACAGCCCACGATTTTGGCGTTTGTTGCACGCGAAGTGGGTACAGTCATAGTGCGCCGGACGAGGAGTTTTCTACAAAGCAGCACGGACTCCGAATTCGGCTTTCACGTCTTTGGCAAGTTCGCGTTGCTGGGTGGTTTTTCGGCCGGCGCGGCGGCGCGGAAAATGGTGATGCAGTTCGTGAATAGATAGGAATTCGGAACCAGGATTCGGCGGTCGGCAACTTCCAAGGTCGTATAACGCAAGTCGATATGAATCACTTCCCCTTCCAACGCGATATTCGAAAACACCGAGATTCGATCGCTGCGGCGAAATGGTTGGTACATCAAAATCAGCACGCCCGCCAACGCATTGGAGATGATGTCTTTCAATGCGAAGCCGACCGCGAAACCGGTCAGCCCCAGACCGGTCACCATGGCTGCGACATTCACGCCCAGCGTGCCAAGCGCCGTGACGACGCCGACCAACAGCAGCGAAACTTTGATCCCCCGCGTAACGATCCCCAGCGCGTCGCTCTCGATCAAGCGCGTCGATCCGAAGCGGCGCACCAATCGATCGAGCCCCGCCGCGATCAGCCAAAATGCCAACAATAGACCCGCGGCTGCCAAGATTTTCGGCACATACAGCAGGGCTTGCGCTGTGACGGTCCGCCAGACTTGTTCGTTGAAGGTGAGAGGCATCGGCACCTTGGCACTCTTATCAGACGGTTCGCGATTGCGTCGAGCCCCAAATCAGGGCAATTTTACCGCAAGCGAAAATGGACCGCATTCGCCCGAACCTGTCAAGCATAATAGGCCGTGTGCGACAACTCGCGATCGTGATCCCGAGCAGCGGGCTCGCGCCGGGGTCGTCGCCAGGCGGCAGCCTCGGCGCCATAATCCTGTCCCTCGACCCACGCTCCCCGAATCGCCGCTGGACTCGTAGAATCAAACGTCCGAGAAACGGAGCCGCCCTTTGACCAGCCGAACGCTTAGCTACCGCGATTGGGTCGCGCAGGTCGCGGCATTGGCCGGCGCGGTGCGCAAAATCGACAGGCTTGGGCAAGCGATGGGGCTACGTCCCGCGGCGGAGGCCGAGTGGCACGGCAACCTGTTTCAAAAGCTGCTGCCGCAACTCGCCGAGGAACCGTTTCTCGTCGTGGCCGTCACCGGCGGGACCAACACCGGCAAGAGCGCGATCTTCAATCATCTCGTCGGCAGCCGCACCAGCCTCGTCGATCCAAACGCCACGCAGACGCGCCATCCGGTTTGCTCGGCCGCCAAAGCGTTCCTGGCCAACCACGCCCCGGAACTCGCCCGCGTGTTTGCCGACTTCGAATTGCGCCCCTGGCATTCCGAACGCGATGCAGTCGACGACGGACCGGCGAATGCGCTGATCGTGCGGGAAGAGCCGGGCGGCACACAGCCCGAGCGATTGTTGCTGCTCGACACGCCCGACGTCGATGGCACGCTCAAGGAAAACTGGCGGCTTGCCGAAATCGTGCGCCATGCGGCCGACGTGCTGGTTTGCGTGCTGACACAGCAAAAATACAACGACGCGGCGATCCGCGATTTCTTTCGTCCGGCCGCCGACGTGGATAAAACCGTTCTGGTCGTGTTCAACATGGTCAATCAGCCGGACTCGCGGCGGCAACGCGAGGTTATCGCCGGCTGGCTGAAAACGTTTCGAGCCGCGACTGGCGTCGATCCGGTGCAGGCGTACGTCGCTCCTTGGGACGAGCCAGCCGTCGAAGCCAACCGTCTACATTTCTATCCGCTCACGCCCGGCGCGACCAACCCGCGGCAAGATCTCGCCGATTTGCAGTTCGACGCGATCAAGATTCGCTCGTTTCGCGGCAGCTTGCGCGGAGTGCTCGATCCGGGGAAGGGTTTGCCGGCGTATCTGGCGATCCTCGAACGGCGAGCGCAGGAATATTCCCAGGCGCGCGACGTGCTTTGCCGCATGAACTACTCCGATCGACTCGATCTGCCGCCGTTTCCGCCTCGGCGATTGATGGACGAAATCTGGCGTTGGCTGGAGCCGCGCCGCACGCGGCTCGACCGGTTTGTGCACGGGGCCTATGCCGCGGGTTGGACCGCCGTGACCGCGGCAATCCGGAGCGCCCAAGCAGTTGCGTTGCGGCTGGCTGGCAGCATGCCGGCCGAAGCCGAGCCGGACGAAGCGACGCTGTTTCACCAGCGCGAGCGAGATTGCCTGCGAATCGCCGTCGCTCGATGGTTGGAACAGTTGAACGAATACCGCCGCATTGGCAGCGAATTACTTCGGACCGAGCTCGAGCGCGCTCTCGATGCTGTCGACCGGCAGCAACTGTTCGACGAGCTCGAAGCCCGGCATCGCATGATGCCGATGATCAGCGATTCGTCGCGGAAATTCATCCACGACGAACTGGATGCGTTCGAGCGGCAAAATCCGCGATTGGTGAAAACTCTCACCGCGGGCCTGCTGGCCGCCGCGGTTGCTCGGCCGGCGGCGAGCATCACGTTGGGCTACATGGGTGGCCACGCGTTCGATCAGTTGGCTTGGCATGTGGTGGTCAATTGGCTCACCGATTTTACGGCCGGGGCTGCGGGCGCAGCGGTCGGCGAAGCGGCAGCCCTGCAAACCGGCCAGATCGCACTGGTACCGCTGATCCGGCGGCTGTACGCACGGCTGTATAAGGAACGCACCGAGGTGCTATTCAATGAATTGAAGCAACTCGTGTTGGGGCCGACCCTCGAGCGCATCGACCGCTTCGCCAACGCGGCCAAGACCGACAATTTTTTCACCGCCGTGCGCGCGATCGACGAATTGCGGTCATCGTTGGCCACGGCCGAATCCGCCGCTGGCCCCGTCACGAATTCCGGCATTATTTAGCGACGCACACAGCCCCGGGCCCTTTCATCCACCACCACGGAAATTGCGTGAGCGACTACGACGAAGATCAGCAATTGGCCGAATTCGATCGGCTGCTGGCGGCGATCAACGAATGGACTGCGCGGGCCCCGCACTGGCCGTCGTTCGCGAAGGCGGCGGCGATCTGGGCCCGCGTCGAACCGCGGCTCCGCGAATTGCAAAGCCGGCTCGACCGGGTGCTGGTCGTCGGCATCGTCGGCGGCACGGGAACCGGGAAAAGCACGCTCGTCAACGCGTTGGTCGGCACATGCGTGTCGCCGGCCAGCGATATTCAGCGGCCGACCACGACCCGGCCCGTCGTCGTTTGCCATCCCGATGTCGATGCGTCGTTTCTCAATGTTGGCCGGAGCGTCGCCGGATCCGACGCCACACCGACTCGAAGCGTCGGTGAACCCGACCGCGATGGACCTTCGCTCGCGGCGCCATTCGAACTCACGAAGGTCGATGCGCCGCTGCTCGCGGGGATGATCCTGATCGACTGCCCGGACCCCGACACGCAGGGCGATGCGACGGAAGAAACCGCGAACCGCAATCGGGATTTGTTGCGCCGCGTGTTGCCGCAATGCGACGTGATGCTGTTTGTCGCTACCGCGCAAAAGTACAAAACGGCCGCTGTCGCCGAAGAAGTTTTGGCGCATGCGCCCGGACGGCAAGTCGTGTTCGTCCAAACCCATGCAACCCGCGATCACGATATTCGCGCGGATTGGAGGCGGCAGTTGGAAGCGATGGGCTTCATCGTGCCGCCTATGTTCTTGATCGATAGCGAGGAGGCGCTTGCCGCCCACGAGCGCGGCGAGCCGGCGATGCCCGCCTTGCAACAATTGCGGGAGTTTCTAAGAACCGAACTAGCCGCGCGAGCGCGGCATCGCATCCGCCGCGGCAACGCCCTCGATCTGGTCGCCTGGTGGCAGGCACGGGCGAGGCAAGAAGCCGAGAATCTGTGGCCCGCGGTCGCGGCGCTCGAGGCACGAATCGCCGTTGAAGAGGCTCGGCTTTCCGGTCAAGTGCGCGACCGTTTGGCGACCCGATGGCGTGCGAATCGGCAGTGGTGGCGACAATTGCTCTTCGAGCAAGCGACGCGGCGCTGGGGTAGCGGGCCCTTTGCCGCGTTCTTGCGGTTCGTCAACCGGCCGCTCGCGCCGTGGCGGTCGTTTGCGCCGCTCACCCACGGATTTCTGTTAGGATCCGCGCTGACGCAGCAATCGCGTGGGCCAAGGCCAACGATGCCCGTCGTCGCCAATGGAGGGTCTCCAGATTCCGACGGTGATTGGACATCCGCCGCCGAGATTGGCATTAGCGAAGCCGATCTGGCGGAGGCGCGCAGCGTGCTCGCGCAGCAGGCGAATCGAGCGGGACTATCGGCGACGGATTCGGATGGCGACAATTCGGCTACGAGCGACGCGCAGCAAGTGGCGATCGGTTCGATGATTCGGCAACTTGGCGGACGTGCGGCGGCAGCGGTCGATTTGGCGATCGAACGCAGGGTCGCCCGCTATGCAGGTCCGATCTTTCACGGCTTCTTGGAAGCCCTGTTCATCCTCTTGCTGGGCTTGCTTGTCGCACGCCTGGGCTGGAATTTTTTCTATGAATACACATGGCTCGGCAAGCCGCTGCTGGGACTGGATTACCTCGTGTATGCGGCGATATGGCTGTTCGTTTGGGGTCTTTTCCTGCGCTGGCTATTGGCCATCCGAATGGAACGCGGCTGGCGGCGAGAGATTTCGGCATTGGCCGAGAATTTGAATTGCCGCGAAATTGTCGGCCAATTATTTGCCGATTTTCGCCGTCCCGCCGCCCGAATCCGGCGACACGTTGCGGCACTCGAAGCGATCGATGCCCAGCGGCGCCAGCTTGGCGATCGAAGCGGCAGCGAGTCGAACGGCGACCGCGGCCGACTCGGCCGGCTGCGGCAGGAATGAGTCGTTATGAAATGCCGGAAATCCGGTCGAGGGCGAAGCAACCGCCTCCGGTTTCAGGTCCGAACAATCGCCGCTCGCGAATTACGGCCATGGACAAGTCGAAGCTGATTCCTCAACCGGCGGCCGTGGCGATCT
>DATAWG010000006.1 GCA_036267355.1 Pirellulales bacterium
AAGTTGATGTTCACTCGAAATCCCTCCGTGGCTGCGGTTTCGTTGTTCCTGAACAAACATGAAACACCGCAAAACCGCCGAGGGATTTCGTTTTCTTGAAATTGCTCGCGAATTCACCCAAGAGAGTTCGCTTGATTAAGGATTAGTTCTGACCCTTTTTTATGCGGTCAAGGAAATTAATTCTGACCCCTCTTTTGTTTAGTTCTGACCCCTTTTTTGTTCGAACCGCGCGCTGACGCGGGTGGAAATTCCGCCGCGCGGGGTGAAGTCGGCGATGAGCGTCATTCGCCGCGGTTGGATCGCCGCCACGAGGTCGTCGAGGATGCGATTGGTGGCGTGCTCGTAAAAAATTCCCTCGTTGCGAAACTGCTGCAAATAGAGTTTCAAGCTTTTTAGCTCGACGCAACGGCGCCCCGGCGTGTAGGTGATCGTCAGCGTGGCGAAGTCGGGCTGGCCCGTTTTGGGGCAAACCGACGTGAATTCGGGGCAGACGATTTCAATCGTGTAGTCGCGGCCGGCATATTGGTTGTCGAACATTTCGAGGATGCTGCGGAAATTGTCGGTCAAAGACGGGGCTCCTATTCGGGTCAGTTTTATTTTGGCATGATGGCAAGTCGGCTGGAAGTGGGTGGATGGTGCGCGATGCAAGTTGAAGGGTCTATAGCGGGGTATCCCAGGCTCCCAGGGAAGGCCGGGGGTGGTTCGGGGCAGTGGAGAACGGGTTGCGGGCCTTCCCTGGGTTTGGGGGGCGAAATGGTGCTATGCGAATTGCTGAGATTTTTTGTTCGCGGCAAGGGGAAGGGATGCTCAGCGGCACCCCGAGTGTCTTCGTGCGCGCAAGTGGGTGCAATCTTCGCTGCCGATTCTGCGACACGCCGTACACATCGTGGAATCCCGAGGGAGACGATCTTTCGGTCGTCGAAATCTTGCGCCAAGTCGCTGGCGCCGATTGCCGCCATGTTGTCGTCACCGGCGGCGAGCCGATGCTGTTTGCCGAGTTGATTCCGCTCTGCGAAGGGCTGCGGCAGGACGGGCATCACATCACGATCGAGACTGCCGGCACGCTTGTTCTACCGGTCGAATGCGACCTGATGTCGATCAGTCCGAAGCTATCGAATTCCACGCCATCGGCGGATCGCGCGCCGCGCTGGCACAGCCGGCACGAAGCATCACGGCACGTGCCGGAGGTGGTGCGGCGGCTGATGCGCGCATACGAATATCAATTGAAGTTCGTCGTCGAGGCACGCTCCGATTGCGACGAAGTGGAAGCTTATTTGTGCGAGTTTCCGGAAATCGATCGCCGGCGAGTGTTGCTGATGCCGCAGGGCGTCGAGGTGGCCCAATTGGCCGAACGCGCGCAATGGCTCGCACCGCTGTGCGCCGAACGCGGGCTAACATTTTGCCCCCGCCGGCATATCGAATGGTATGGCAACAAGCGGGGGACGTAGACCGCCGGCGACGCTCTGCGGTCAGACGAGCTTGCGAACCACTTGCAGAAACACGATGATCGCCCCGATGCCGGCCAAAACCGTCTTGAGTTGATCGCCGAACGTGTGGCCGGCGATTTGTTCCCAACTGATGTCGGCGGGCTGGGCCGTTCGGGGTTGACCGGAGGTCGAACTCGCGTTTGCGCCGCCAGTCGAATTCGCCGTCGGCGAGGGCGGCATCGGCGGCAGGGGGCTGATGATCGCCGCGAGCGGACCGGCGCAATGCGGATCGATTTGCGCGGGGCCAAGCGGTGATTCCTGCGGCGCGCCATCCGGCATTGGGGGCGGCGGAAGCGTGGTCGCGTAAGATTGAGAGCCACCAGGCGGCGTGCTCATTGTGCCGATCGGCAGCGAAATTGGGGGAAAGTTCGTCGTGCGGGGCCAACTGCCTGCGACGGCGCTTCCGGCTGTCGCGGCCCTGTTCGCCTGGTTCACCAGCGGATTGTTTGGCGACGGCACTATTCGCAGCGGAGCGGTTGAAGCGACCATCGGCGCGGCGCCTTGGCCGATCGAATTCAGAAACAATCGCACCCGGCCGCAATAGGTTCCGGACGTGTCGCCGTCCCCTTCGCCGAACAAGACGCCTGCCAATTCGCCGCGGCTATTGAGGATCGGGCCGCCGGAATCGCCGTGCCGCGCGGCCGCGTGCAGTTCGACGATTTCGTAGGGCAGATTCGGTCCCGGCGAAAGATATTCCGTGCAGGGCCCGCTGATGGCCCGGTAGTTTCCCGGACCGTAGCCGGCGATTGTGAGGATGTCGCCGGGCCGCGGCGCTTGGGTGGCGATCGGCACCGGCGACACGTGCGGCTTCCACACGGCGACGGCCGCCAAATCCCAATCGCGGTCGGTCTTGAGCACGAAGCCGGGCGACTGAAAGCCGTCGGGAAATGAAACGATTACATTGCCGACGGCATCTCGCACGACGTGCCAATTCGTCAGCACCAATCCGTGCGACTGGCTGACATCGACGAGCGTGCCGGAGCCAAGCGAAGCGCCATCGCGCTCGGGCGCCGTGACTCGCACCACCGCCGGATGCGGCGTCTGCGGAGCAGCCGACCAAATGGCGAATTGCGCGAAAGCGTTCGCAGGAACAACGAGGGCGAATAGGAGTGCCGCGGCGAATCGCCGGGCGCGCAGAGGAATGTCGTGCCGCGCCAAGCGGGGCGCGGCTGGCAAACGTCGGACCGTATCAACGTCCGGCCGAAATAGATTCATCGGGGGCGGGAGGATTCGAGCGGCCGTGTCAGCGTTTGAGCTGCGGATGGTGCGGCGGGGGCAGCGATGCATGGGAGCGGCGAGTTTCCCGTTGCACGATCAGCCGCAACAGCTTTCGGCGGAGGCGGTCCTTTTCAGACTCGGCGCCGTCCGTCAACGGTTTGATGGTTTCAGGCATCGGAATTTGCTTGGCTTTCTCTGGCAGCGGATTGGCCCGGTCGGGGACGGAGCGGGATTGCGTGTCCGGCCGTGAAAGAATGGGGACAGGCGCCTCGCGGCAGTCGTCTTTTCGGGCTTCTTTCGATTTGGCTTGGAGCCAGTTCCCATTGTTTCGCAAGTTCTCATGCTGCGATCGGCCGGCCGCCTTGCAGGTCGGCGTCGCGCGGCGGAAATTCTTGGCCGTTGTTGTACTGGTCTTTCAGGCGTTGCAATTCGGCGCGCAAGGCCGTCTCCGCCAGCTTTGCCAGCGTCATCCGCGCCGGAAAACCGGCAAGATGGACGGCCGCGTTGCGAGCTTCGTCCAAAACATCGACCGGAAGGTACAACGTCGCCCGGACCTTTGGGCAGTCGTCGCGTCGGGAATGGTGGTTCATCATGGGTGGGGAAAAAACGTCTGACGTTTCGTAAGTTGCCGCACTATGGATGAATGTCGGACGTTTTGGCGGTCGGAAATAAGCGTCCCGCCGAGCGACGGAATTTCTTACCAGCGCTAGAGTTTGCGCAATTCGGCGCACTCGATTCTTACGGGCGCAAACGGCCTTGCGCTTAAAAGTCGCTATAGTCAATGCAACCTGTTTTTCTTATGCAATCAGTAGACATAGCGTATCCTGCCTAATATATTATGTTCTGCAAAGCGCCCAAGCTGTGGAGACTCACATGATTCGTAGGCAGTCGCGAGCCGTGGAAACGCTATCGCCGTCGCGAGGTTTGCTAGCTTCGCTTTGGCGGCACAAGGGAAAAGGCGCGGCTTGGGCCTTTGCGATATTAGCGGCGACGGTTGTTGTCATCCTCTATTGGCCGCGGGGTTATCGCTCGGAAGCGAGGCTCTTCGTGCGGCTTGGCCGCGAGAGCGTGAGTTTGGACCCAACGGCCACGATGGGTCAAACGATCGCCATCAATGAATCGCGCGAGAATGAAATCAACTCGATTTTAGAAGTGCTGAAAAGTCGCGACATCGCCGGTCGCGTGGTGGATATGGTCGGACCCGAGTTGCTGCTTGACAGTTCGAATCGGCCCACTGGTTTGCGGAAGCAGCCGGAATGGTTGGGCGATGCAATCGGAGCGTTGCCCCGCTTGGACAAGTTTCCGGTGTCGGATCGCGAGCGGGCCGTGACGCGGCTCGAAGATCATCTCGAAGTGTGGACGCCCAAGAAGACCAGCGTCATCGGCATCCGCTATCTGGCCGCGACCCCGGAAGCGGCCCAACGCATCGTGGCGTCGGTGTTGGAAATTTATCGCAGCGAGCATGAGAGGCTGCATCATTCCGACCGATCATACGGGTTCTTCATGGAGCAAAAACACCTGCTGCAAGACGAGCTGCGTCAAGCCCGCGATCAACTCGAAAATGCCAAGAGCCAGCTCGGCCTGACATCGATCGAAAGCCAGCAAACCACCATTCAGGACGAGATTCGGGCGATCGAGGCCCAATTAGTCGGGGCTCGGTCCGAGCTGGCCGCCAGCGAAGCGAAAGTCGGCGCTTTGAAGCGGGCACTCGATGTCGTGCCCGCTCGAGAGGTGACGCAAGATGTCGTCGGCTTTCCAAATTTAGGCACCGATGCGATGCGTGATTCGCTCTTCAAATTGCAGGCCGCGCAAGCGGAGATGCAGTCGAAATACACCGCCGAGCACCCGCTGATGGTCGCGATGAACGAGCAAATCCGCAAATTGCAAGCGATGCTCGACCAACAACCCAAGGAACGCACTCAATCGACGACGGCTATTCACCCGGGCCATCAACAGTTGGAATTGTCTTGGCTCACCGAGCAGGCGAATTTCGCCTCGCTCGGGGCGCGGGTGAAGAAATTAGACGCCGAGCATCAATTGGCCGTCGCTCGGATCAAGGATCTGAACCGCAAGGAAGGCGGCATCGTGCAGGCGCAGCGGCAAGTCGATTTGCTCGAGGCCAATTACCGCACTTACGCCGAGAAGCTCGAGCAAGCCCGCATCGATCAGCAACTCGATTCGGAGCAGATTTCGAACGTTGCGGTCATTCAGCCGGCAACGTATGTGGCCAAGGTCGCCAGTCCGAATCGGCCGTTGGTCGCCGGCTTGGGGGCGATTTTAGCGGTCGCCGGCAGCGTATTGATTTGCATGCTGGCCGACTACCACGACCATTCGTTGAAGACGGCGGACGACGTTGAAAAGAGTCTGGATTTGCCCGTTCTAATGTCCATTCCGAGGCTGTCGCGAGAGAACATGTCTTGGAGCCGAGTTGGAAAGGGGCCGAATGATTCGAAGCACTGATTCCCTGGCCGCTTCCGAAACGAACGGCCGGCCTGCCGCGACGATTCAGCCCGCCGAAAGGCGCGGCGCTCCGGAGCTCGACAAGCATTTTGTCGGCCTCTATCAACGATCGCTCGCCCTGCGCAACGGGTCGCCGCAAGCCGGGTATGCGATCGGCGTTACAAGCTCGCTGCCGGACGAGGGCGTAAGCACCGTGGCGATCGGATTAGCAACCTGCGCTGCGCTGCTTGGCGGAGCGCCCGTGTTGCTGATCGACGCCAATTTAGGCCGCCCGTCGCTTGCTCGAATGTTCGAGATCGGCGACGAGCCGGGGCTGTTCGAGGTTTTGACGGGCACGATGGAGGCCGGCGATTGCATTCGGCCGTCGAATTGCGACGGACTTTCATTGATGACCTCAGGCTGCTGGACTTCAGGCATCCAGCCGGCATATGTGCCGAGCGCATTGGCGGCCCTGATCGGCGAGTTGCGAGGGTGCTACGCAACGATTGTGTTCGATCTTCCGGCCACGGAAGAATGCAGCCCATCGGGCGTGATCGGCAGCATGCTCGATGGTGTGCTGCTGGTCGTGGAAGCCGAGCGGATTCCGGATGAAACGGCTCGGCGGGCGATGTTGCGGCTCCAGCGAGCGAACGTTGCCATTCTAGGCGTGGTGTTGAACAAGCGCAAGTAACTCGCGGCTTCTCGCCGGATCGCGGCGCTAGCCCAACTTGGTTTTGCACTTTTGTCACCCCTGCCCTGTTGTCGTAGCGATGGAAATCAAGAATCTACTCAGTCTCCGCAAGCGTCGGTCCGAACGGCCGACCGGTTTGCGCCGCACGTCCGCAACCGCCCCGCCAAGGTTTCAATTCAAAACGCGCCGTCTCGATCGTTCCAGCGGCGTGCCCGGGGTGCATGCTCCCGAGCAGATGCGGCAGGTTCTAGCACGAGAACGGTTTGATTGTGATCGAGCCGGTACGACCTTGTCGTTGTTGGCGTTTTTCATTCCGATTGGCGCGGCCTGCGAGGGATGGTCGCAGTTGGCGAGCGTGCTCAGTTGGCGAGTGCCGCGCTCCGAGGCGGTGGGCCTGCTTGGGGCCGACCATCTGGGCGTTGTCTTGCCGGATACATCGATCGCCGACGCGCACGCCATTGCTCGCGAGGTGTTGGATGCGGTCGCCGAGCAACACGAATGCGAGTTCGACTATGCCGTGCTGGTCTATCCGTCGCATGAATTCGCGGCCCAGGCTGACGACGATGGCGCCGACAAGCCGGAGGAACCGCTGAACGCGCATCCGATGGAAGCCTTGTTCGCGTTGCCGATGCCGAGTTGGAAGCGGTTGATCGACATCGTGGGTTCGGCGATCGGTCTTGTGCTGCTCTCGCCGCTGCTGTTGGTGGTTTCACTGGCGATCAAGTTGAGTTCGCCCGGCCCGATCTTCTTCGTGCAAGATCGAGAAGGCATTGGTGGTCGGCGGTTCAAGATTTTCAAATTGCGAACGATGCACGTCGACGCCGAACAGCAAAAGTCGGATCTGCACGAACTGAACGAACGCGATGGACCGGCGTTCAAGATTCGCAACGATCCGCGTGCCACGCGGCTGGGAAGGGTCCTGCGGAAAACGTGCATCGACGAGTTGCCGCAGTTGTGGAATGTGGTGAAGGGCGATATGTCGCTGGTCGGTCCGCGGCCGCTCCCTTGGGAGGAATCGCGGGCGTGCGCTCGTTGGCATCGGCGCCGATTGGATGTGGCGCCGGGCCTCACGTGCACGTGGCAGCTCCATGGCGAGATCGGCATGCCGTTCGATGTGTGGATGCGAATGGACATCGACTATGTCGAAAACTACTGCCTTTGGACCGATGTGAAATTGGTCTTGCAAACGATGTGGCGCATCTTGCTGATGCGGGCTTCCCATTAAGTGGCGTCCGCCTCGAAGCGCGCCGTTGAAGTAGAACTGATCATGAACACTGCCATCTCCAACATTGTTGCCGAGCCGCCGCCAAGCCGGCGCGTTTGGATGGTTGGCATTTTCGCGCTGCTTTGGGCGGTATTCTATTTGGCCACGCCGCTGGATGTTCGATTCACGGTGAGCGACACCTACGATGCGGTCAACGGCGACATGTCGGACGAGGACCGTGCCGAAACCAATGTCGAGATGGCGACGCACGCGAATATGGCGCGTGAGCTTTCGCTGTTGGCGCTTGCGGTGTTTGGCGTCGCATGCTTGGCATCGCGCGCAGAGCGTCGGGTGGCTCCGCGCATCGGCGGAGTGTTCATTCTCGGCTTCCTGGCTTGGACGCTTGCAAGCGCCGTATGGTCGGGCGAGACGGGAACGACGCTTCGCAAGGCGGCCGTGTTGGGCTGCCTTTCGATGGGAGCCTTGGGTGTTGCGAAGCAATTTTCGCTGCGACAGATCGCGTGCTTCGCCGTGTTCGCCGGCGGATTGCTGCTCGTCGCGGATTTGTCGAGTGAACTGGCGCTCGGCAATTTTCAACCGCTCGACCCTGAATATCGCTTCACCGGTTTGACCTGGCCGGCATTCAATGCCTGGATGCTTTCGATAACGTTGTTGGGCGCGGCCGTTCTGTATCCGACCGCCGGGAAGTGGCGAACCGCGCTTGTGGCGCTTTCCGCAGCCGCGCTGGGCGCGATCTTGATGGCAAAGACACGGGCGAGCACCGCGGGATTGGTCGCTGGAGTTTCCGTATACGCGGCGCTGACCTGGCCCCCGCGCCGCACTCTGCTCGCTTTGTTCGCAGGCATCACGTGCATTGCGGCGGGCATCATGGTGCTTTCGCTGACGACCGGGAATGCCGGCGCGCGGCTGGTCGACGTGGTCAATCTGGGGAGATCCGAATCGGCAGAGGGAATTTCCGGCCGCTCGCAGTTATGGGAAGATCTCATGCCTTTCATCGCCGACCGCCCGCTGACCGGGTATGGCTACGAGAGCTTTTGGACGCCCAGCCATCTCGTCCAAATCGGCGAAGACAACTGGGGCGCTCCCGATGCACACAACGGATACATCAACCTGACTCTCGGCATCGGATTGATCGGGGCGGCGGCCTACGTGCTTGTGCTGCTTTTCGGATTCTGCACCGCTTGGATCCGGAGCATTAAGGCTCGCTCTGCCGACTACGCCTTCGCGTGCGGCACGATCGTCGTGTCGGCGATCAACGCGGGTTTCGTTTCCACGCAGCTATCGCCGGCGCTCTACAGCTTCGTAACGTTGGCGATTCTCGCACACCTGGGATTCATCGCCGAACCGATCGGCAAGGACCTGCCGCGAACATGACTGCGACGAACGTGAATCCCACGAAATTCTCGATCGTTATCGCCACCTATCGCCGGCCGGCGATGTTGCGCGACACGTTGCTCAGTCTCCGCACGCTCAAGATTCCGAGCAGCGTGGCGCTCGAAGTGCTGATCGTCGACAACGATCCTGGCCAATCGGCGGTCGAGGTGGCGAACGAATTGGCCGCCGAATGCGAGCAGAGCTTTGCGCTGCGATATATCGCCGAGCCGCGGACGGGCCTCAGCCATGCGCGCAATCGCGGGATCGAAGAGGCCGAAGGCGACTTCATCGGCTTTCTGGACGACGATGTGTTCATTTCCGAACACTGGCTCGTCGCCATGCTCGATTGCCTCGAGCGGACGGGAGCGGTCGCGGTAGGCGGTCCCTATGTGAATCACTGGGAAGAAGAGCCCGATCCGACAGTGCTCGCCTGCCAGTATCGACTCGTGGCCCCGGATTGGGGCGAGCACGAATGCACGTACCAGGGACGAGCGACCCCCGGTGGCGGCAATGCCGTTTTCCGCCGCCGCGTGTTCGACACCGGATTGCGATTCTCTCCGGAATTAGGCCGAATCGGCAACCTGCTGCTATCGGGCGAAGACACGGAGGTTTTCCGCAGGCTGCAAAAGCAGGGCGAGCGCTTGTGGTACTGCCCAAACGCCCCGATGCTCCACCGCATCTCCGGCGAACGATTGACCCAAGCATACTTGATCCGTCGCAGCTTTTGGTTCGGCTATTCCTACGCCATCATCGATTCACGAATCGATGGGCTTGCTGCGCAACTTTTGTACGCCGTTGCAAGGCTGGGAAAGCTGTCGCTGGTCGATACCTGCCGGTTTGCATTTGCCAAGCTCCGCCGCAGTGCGACGGGTAAGCTGATTGCTCGGTGCTCGATCGCCACGCAATGGGGCTACTTGCGGGCAACTTTTTTTCCGCTTCCGATCACCGACAACCCGCCGCCCGCGGCAGTCGTCGGCGTCGAATCGCAAACCTCGGAGGCGCCGACCGTGTCTGCATGACAGGTCTCGCGGCATGTAGAGCCGCGGCCTGCCGGACGGCGAACTTCATGGAATCTCACGGTCAATCCTTGTTAGCCGATCGGCCACAGCCGGTCGTTGCCGACCCGCTCGCGCCGCCGCGCTCGACGCGGGACTCGGCCATTACGGTATCGCGGATTTCCGGCCGTGGACTGACCGACGAGCAAATCTGCGCCTGGTCGAAAATACAATGTGGAATCAAGGAACTCGATAGCCCGTTTTTGCATCCCCACTTCACCCGGTCTGTGGCCGCGGTGCGCTCCGACGTGGAAGTCGCTGCTTTGGAGCAAGACGGGAAGATGGTGGGTTTTTTCCCTTACCAACGATCGCGGCAGGTCATTGGAAACCCCGTCGGTGGCCGATTGAACGACTGCCAGGCGTTGATTGCCCGGGCGGACCTTCGCTTGGATCCGAGTCGAATGCTGGGAGCATGCGGCTTGCTGACGTGGAAGTTCGATCATTTGCTTACGACGCAATCGTGGTTTCAAGCCAGCCATTGGAATCTGCGTCGATCGCTGCAAATCCACGTGCCTGAGCGATTCGACTGCTCGGCGGCGGAAGGGCTCCGGTCGAGGCGCGTTCGCGAAACGCTCCGCAAAACGCGCAAATTCGAGCGCGAGCGTGGACCGATTCGCTTCATACTGCACGAGACCGATCCGCGCGCCTTCCAAGCGTTGTTGCGATGGAAATCGGCGCAATACCGGCGCACCGACGCGATGGATATTTTTTCGCTTCGCTGGCCGATCGAACTCCTCGAACGTCTCAACCAGGAACCGTCGGTGGAGCTTTGCGGCCAGTTGTCGGCCCTCTATCTCGGCGACCGCTTGGCGGCCGTCCACCAAGGGCTGCGCTCGAATCGCGTGCTTCACTCCTGGTTTCCAGCCTATGATCCGACAATTTGGCAATTTTCGCCTGGCATGATGCTGTTTGTGAGGCTTGCCCAAGAGGCCGAGTCGAACGGGATCGCACGGATCGATTTAGGGGCCGGCGAAGCCGGATTCAAGCAAAGCCTTGCGTCGTCGGCGACGATGGTCGCCACGGGCGCGGTGACGCGTTTTGCACTGCATCGCGGGGCCCAGCGAGGTTGGAACAGGACAAAAGCTTGGCTGCGGACGTCCCCGCTTCAGAAGCCGTGGCGGGCGGTCGCCGATCGGACTCGACCGCTGCGCGACTGGTTCGCCATGCGTTAGTCGCCGGCGGCGCAACCAAGAATCGGGATAAGGACTAAGCGTGAACGCCACCAAAATATTGCTGTGTCACAACTACTATCGCCTTCGTGGCGGCGAGGACCAGGCGTTCGAAGACGAAGCGCGATTGCTCGAGTCGCGTGGTCACGATGTGCTGCGATACACCGTGCATAACGATTCGATCGGCGGCATGAGCCGTGGGGCGGCCGCGAGGCGAACTTTTTCGAACCGGCAATCGTACGACGATCTTCGCACCCTCCTTCGCAAACAACGACCGGCCCTGATGCATTGCACGAACACGTTTCCGTTGATCTCACCCGCCGCCTATCGCGCGGCCCGCGACGCGCGAGTGCCGGTGGTGCAGGCGCTGCACAACTATCGGCTCGTGTGTCCCAATGCGCTTCTCACCCGGCAGGGGCGCGTGTGCGAGGATTGCCTTGGCAAAACATTCGCATGGCCGGGCATCGCGCACGGCTGTTATCGCAATAGCCGGCTGGCGACTTCCGTCGTGGCGGGAATGGTTGCCTTGCATCGCATCAAGGGCACATGGAAACACTCGGTCGATCTCTACTATACGGTCAGCGAGTTCGCTCGACGCAAATTGATTCAAGGCAACCTTCCGGCCGACAAAATCGCCGTGAAGCCGAATTTCGTCGATCCCGACCCAGGGCCGGGCGACGGCCGAGGCGGCTATGCGATCTTCGTCGGGCGCCTTTCGCCGGAAAAGGGAATCGACACGCTGCTGAACGCGTGGAACCGGTTGGCCTCCCAGCCGAATGGCATTCCGCTCAAGATCGTCGGCGATGGGCCGCTGGCTTCCATGGTGCGATCGGCGGCAGAACGCAATCCGCGGATCGAATGGTTCGGCCAACGGTCGTTGACGGAAGTGCTGGCGATGGTGGGTCGCGCGACGATGCTCGTGATGCCATCGATCTGGTACGAGACGTTTGGCCGCACGATCATCGAAGCCTATGCCACCGGCACACCCGTCGTCGCCTCGAATCTGGGCGCCATGGCAGAACTCGTCGTCGACGGCAAGACAGGCCTGCTTTTCGCGCCCGGCGATGCAGATGATCTGGTCGCGAAGATGCGAAATCTTTCGAGCGACGCAAATCGATTGTCGGCCATGCGCCAAGCCGCCCGGCTCGAATTCGAAGCCAAATACACCGCGGAAGCGAATTATCACCTGTTGCTAGACCTGTATCGCCGGGCGATCGAAAACCGTGGAACAGATCTGAACGGCGTGGCCGCCTCGAAAGCGCAAATTTCGGAGGCGGCGATCTGATGAACGTCACGACGGAAAACAAACGGACGAAATCGGCAACCCAATCCACCTGCCTTCTCGACGCGCACCTATGATCGATCGCGGAAAACACAATATCTTGGGAGTGCGCATCGACGCGGTGGACTACGCTGCCGCGGTCGATCGGATCGCGGAGGCGGCGATCCATCGCCGGCCGATGGCCGTCTCGGCGCTGGCCGTTCACGGAATCATGACCGGCGTGTTGGATCCCGTGCACCGCATCCGGTTGAATAACTTCGATCTGGTGGTCCCGGATGGCCAGCCGGTTCGTTGGGCGCTGAATCTCTTGCACGGCACTCGGCTCGGCGAACGCGTGTATGGGCCGACGCTGATGCTCGAGATGTGCCAATGGGCGACGGCGCACCATGCTTCGATTTTTCTATTCGGTGGCACCCGCGAGCAACTCGCGGCCCTCGGCGATCGATTGCGCGAGCGCTTTGCCGGTTTGCAAATCGCGGGCACTCGGCCTTCCGCATTTCGACGATTGTCGCCCGCCGAAGGCGATCAATTGGTGGCCGAGATCCGCAGCAGCGGCGCGGCGCTGACATTCGTGGGGCTCGGCTGTCCGCGGCAAGAGGTGTGGGCCTATGAAAATCGCGAGCCGCTGTCGATGCCGCTCTTGGCGGTCGGCGCCGCGTTTGCCTTTCACGCCGGCCAATTGTCGCAAGCGCCCCGGTTCCTGCAAGACCGCGGGTTGGAGTGGTTCTACCGCTTGGTCCGCGAACCGCGACGGCTGTGGAAACGCTATGCGCTGCTGAACCCGCTTTATTCCGCGTTGCTGCTCGCGCAATGGTCTGGCCTACGCCGTTTCAACCTGGACGACGCGCCGCGGCCGACGGAACTCATGTTGTACGGATAGACGCACCAATTCAAGGTTGGGTATGCAAGCCGCAAGTAAATCGATCCCCAGAGAGCCGTCGTTCAAGGATTGGTGCCGGCACAAGGCCGCGCAGATCGGCGCGGTGCTCACGCGCCTTCACCGCGCCCCGACCGATGCGTTTGCCATTATCACCTACCACCGGATCGCGCCTCGGATTGCCGGTACCCCCGCCCCGACGATCAACGTCGCCCCCGACCGATTTCGCACGCAAATTGCCGGATTGCAGCAGCGCGGCTACGTCATTCGTTCGCTGGCAGAAATGGTGCGGCTCAAGCGGCTCGGATTGCCGATACCACCGCGGACGGTGGTGCTGACGTTCGACGATGGCTTTGCCTCGGTCTACCGACACGCCTGGCCGATTCTGCAGGAATTGCAAGCGCCGGCGACGCTGTTTCTCTGCACCGCGTTTCTGGACAGCGACGCGCCGTTCCCCTTCGATCCTTGGGCAAAGGCCTACCGCGATCGCGTTCCTGCGGAAAGTTGGCGGCCATTGCGGAGCGAGGAATGCCGGGAAATGCTCGCCGGCGGTTTGATCGAATTCGGCGCGCACACGCACACGCATCAAGACTTCCGCTCGCGCCCCGAAGACTTGGCCGACGACTTGCACGCCTGCCAGCGCATTCTGCGCGACAAGTTTCGAGCGATCGAACTCGGCTTCGCGTTTCCGTATGGGTATTACGACGAAGGGCTGATGGATGTCGTGCGCGACGCCAAGCTCACCTGCGCTTTGACCGTCGATAGTTGGCTTGTGACACGCGACGCCGATCCGTTTGGATGGGGACGGTTCACGGCCCACGCATGGGACACGCCCGGCACGTTGGCCGCGAAGTGCGACGGTTGGTATAGCCGGCTGCTCGGCGGCTACCACGCCTGCATGGACACGGGCCGACGCGTGGCAGGCCGGTCTCCGCGAAAAATCTCCCGCCCAACTGCAATTCGGCCGTCGAACAAAACCGCTTCGGATTGTCTTCGATGAGCAACCCCGACGCGTCGATCGAACTGGAGGCGACTGCCCGGCTTTCGCTCCGCGAACAACTGGCCGGCGTGGCGCGGTATTGGTGTGGCGCCACTGCGCGCAAGGCGGTGGTGGCATTGGCCGATCAGGTGATCGTCAGCGGCGCGAGTTTTTTTACGACCGTGTTGATCGGCCGGATCTGCGGGCCAAGGGAATTGGGATTCTATTCTCTGGCGTTCGCGATCGTCGTGCTGCTGTACACGGTGCAGCAATCGGTGGTCACCGTGCCGTATACGATTTACGTACACCGTCTTCCACGCGAGGTGCGCCGGGATTATTCCGGCGGCATACTCGCCCACTGCGGATTGCTCGCGATGGCGTCGGCGGCCGGTTTGGCGTGCGCCGCGGTGCTCGGCATGCTGGGGGTTGGTCCGGCGGAATTGACACCCGTCTTTGGCGTGCTTGCCGCGACCGTTCCATTTCTCTTGCTCCGCGATTTCGGACGTCGCCTGGCTTTTGCCGATCTGCGGATAAATCGCGCGTTCTGGCTCGACGCGGTCGTGGTCGGCTTGCAACTGCTGTTGGTGGGCGGATTGGCCGTCGGCGGCCGGCTTTCTGCGGCGGCGGCTTTTGTCGCCGCGGGCGTGAGCTGCGGATTGGTTGCGGTCGCCTGGCTCTATTCGGTCCGATCGCAATTCGCTTTGGGATGGAACTCGACTCGGCAAGCATGGCAGCAAAACTGGGGCTTTTCCAAATGGGTCCTCGCCGATCAAACCGCTACGACCCTGAACACCTATGTCATGCATTGGCTGTTGGCGATCTTATTCGGCATCGCCGCGACGGGATTGTTCGCCGCCTGCGCGACAATTCTGTGCGTGCTCAATCCGATCGTTCTGGGCCTCAACAATGTGCTGATGCCGCGCGTGGCGATCGCCATTGCCGCCGGTAGTGCTGCCGAATTGCGGCGCGTGCTTTGGAAATCGACACTCGTGATCACCGCCACGACGGCGCTCTTCTGCGGCACGCTTCTCCTGTTCGGGCCACGAATCATGGGGCTTCTTTATGGCGCGGCCTACGCGGGCCAATCGCAAACGGTGTCGGTGCTCGCGATCGATATGCTCGTTTCGAGCCTGGCAATGGCCCCTGCCTATGCCCTATGGGCCCGGGAACGGTCGCGAACCCTATTTCAAGTGCGCGTGCTGCGGATCGCGATCGCCGTCGTCGTTAGCCTATGCCTGGCGGCGTCGCTCGGACCGATCGCCGCGGCATATGGCCTCCTCGTCGGCAGCATCGTCGCAACGACACTTACCTGTTGGCTTCATTACAAGATGTCGGCCATGAACGGCACACACCGGCCTCTACAGCCGATGGGAGGCATGGATGCAGGGGCTATGGAATCGGACCGTATCGCTTCAACGAACATTTGAAAGGCGGAAACAACATATGCAGCAGGATCTGTTGACATCCGAGATGATCGCACCACCGAAACCGCCGGACGTCCAACTCGGCCCGCGTTCGATCGTATCGCGGATCACGGGCCATGCCGCGGCCAGGCCACGCCACGCCGCGGTCGTTGACGACGGGAGCGCTATTACCTATCGGGAACTCGACATTCTTTCGCGGCGTTTGGCGGCGACTTTGATCGACGCCGGCGCGGGGCCCGATTGCTGCGTCGGATTGTTTCTCGATCGGTCGGTCGAATTCGTGATCGCGGCGCTTGCAGCGCTTCGGGCGGGGGCAGCCTATTTGCCGCTCGATCCCTGTACGCCCGCCGACCGAGCCGCGGCGATTCTGGCCGATGCCGGCGCGTCCGTCCTGCTCACACATCGCCGCAAAACGCGCGACTGGCCAAATGGTCTCTGGCGCATCGTCGAAATCGATGACGCTCCGGATGCATCGGCCCGCGACGATTCGATGGAAATAAGTGCGGCCGATATCGCTTCCGCTGCCACTGGCCCGCTCGAAGCGGAGCCTGAAAGCCTGGCATACATCGTCTACACCTCAGGCTCTTCCGGCCGGCCAAAGGGTGTAGAAATCACTCATGCGAATTTGCTCAACCTCATCGAATGGCATCAGGCGGCCTTCGAGATCACGAGTTCCGATCGCGCCAGCCAGATCGCGGGCCTGGGATTCGATGCGACGGCGTGGGAAATCTGGCCCCATCTCACGGCCGGAGCGACCCTCTACATTGCCGATGAAATGACGCGGCGTTCGCCGCAAACGCTTCGCGACTGGCTCGTCGCGATGAGAATCACCGTCGGCTTCGCTCCGACCATTTTGGCCGAACAATTGCTGCAAGCCCGGTGGCCCGAAGAAACCTCCTTGCGGCTGCTGCTGACGGGCGCCGATGTGCTCCACCGCCGGCCCCCCGCCGGGCTGCCGTTTGTCTTGGTCAACAACTACGGGCCGACCGAATGCACGGTGGTGGCTACCTCCGGAACCGTTTCTCCCGATACGGATATTGCAGGCCCGCCTTCGATCGGCCGCCCGATCGACAATGCCACCGCGCTGATTCTCGACGAACATCTGCGGCCGGTTCCGCCGGGCGAAGCGGGAGAGCTTTGCCTTGCAGGGGCTTTGGTCGGTCGCGGCTATCGCAACTTGCCTCAGCTTACAGCCAGCCGATTTGTCGATTATGTGGATCCTTCGGGCATGCCGACACGCATCTATCGCACCGGCGACCGAGCACGGCTTTTGGCGAACGGCGAGATCGCATTTCTCGGCCGGCTCGACGCGCAAATCAAGATTCGCGGCTATCGCATCGAGCCCGGCGAAATCGTCGCTTGGCTCGATCGTTTTCCGGGCGTGGATGCAAGCGCGGTCGCGGCCGTCGATAGCGCCGCGGCAGGCAATGCGTCTGAAACGAACGGCGCTCGAGGTCCGGTGCTGATCGGATGGATCGTGCCGGCCCACGATGCGAAATTCACGGCCGGCGACCTGCGCGAGTTTCTTGCCGGGCGGCTCCCCGACTACATGATTCCCGCGCAGTTTGTTCGGGTCGCCGAATTGCCGTTGAACGCAAACGGCAAACTGGAAAAAGCGGCGCTACCGCCGCCCTCGGCAGAAAACCTGTTGCCGAATCGCGAAGCCGCTTCAATGCCCGCCGCATGCGACACCGCGACGCATTCCCACGAGCCCATCGGCGCGGGCCACACGCAGCAACAGATCGGCGAGCTTGTCGCTTCGCTGTTGGGCCAGCCCGACGTCGCTGCGGACGACAATTTCTTCATGATCGGGGGCCACTCGATGCTCGGGGTGCAGTTGGTGGCTCGCATCCGCGACCTGTTCGGAGTGAAATTGACCCTGCGGCAACTGTTCACCGCGCCGACGGTCGCCGCGCTGTCTGCCGAAGTCGTGCGGCTCATCGAGGCAAACCATGGCTGACACGAGCGCCGAAGCACCGTTGAGCCTCTATCATCTGCTGGACCCGGAGGTTCTCGCCGACCCCTATCCGCTCTATCGCCGGCTGCGGTCGGAATCGCCCGTTCATTGGGATCCATACTTGCATGCCTGGATCGTGACGCGTTACGCCGACGTGATAACGGTGCTGACGCGATTTTCCGCCGAGCGGGCGCCTTCGCCGGAATATTTCGAGGCCCTCGGCGCCCCCGAGGTCAGCCCGGTTGCGAGGCTGATGGTCAAGCAAATGCTCTTTCGCGACGCGCCTGCTCATACGCGCTTGCGCAAGCTCGCGAGCGGGGCATTCCTGCCGGCGCGGGTGCGCGTGCTGCGCGATCATATCCAGGAAATCGCGGCGAAATTGATCGACGACATCCAATCCCGCGGGAACGGGGAATTCGATCTATTGGCCGACTTCGCCGAACCATTGCCGGCCATCGTCACCACTGAAATGCTCGGCGTGCCGGTCGAGGATCATGGGCGCTTGAAGACCTGGTCGGCCACGTTCGCCGAAATGCTCGGCAACTTCCAACACAATCCCGACCGGCTTCCCGCCGTGCTCGAGGCGGTCGAATGCCTGACCGCCTATTTTCAAGATGCCATCAACCGGCAGCGAAAACGGCCTTGCGAGGGGCTCCTGAACGTGCTCTTGACCAGCGAAGTCGACGGCGACCGCTTGAGCGACGAAGAAGTGATCGCCAATTGCATTGTGACCATGGTCGGCGGGTTGGAAACGACGACCAATCTCATCGGCAACGGCATGCTTTCGCTGTTGCGAAATCCACGACACTTGGCCCGCCTGCGAGACGAGCCCGAGATCATGCCGGCCGCGGTCGAAGAACTTCTGCGCTATGAGAGCCCGAGCCAGCACACGGCCCGGCTCGCGCCGGACGATGTCGAGTTGGGCGGCAAATGGATTCGCCGGCGGCAAGCCGTGATCGCCGTGATGGCGGCCGGCAACCGCGATCCGCAGCGGTTTCCCGATCCCGACACGCTTGATTTCGATCGGCCCGACAATCGGCATTTGGCGTTCGGCTGGGCGGCGCACTTCTGCTTTGGCGCCCCGTTGGCTCGCATCGAAGGCCACATTGCATTCGAGTCGCTGCTGCGTCGTTTTTCCGAGCTTCGGCTGACCGGCGAACCGCTCGTGTGGCGCGAGAACCTCGGCCTGCGCGGCCTGAAGGCGTTGCCCTTGCGTTATGTTCCCGCGGCTCATGCGCGCTGAGCCCCGGCCCCCAAACCCCTGACCGCTTTTCTGCCTCGCATGAGCATCGCCATCCAAACGGCATCGCCGCAACTACGAACGGCGACGTTCGACGAACATGCGTCGATCGTGCGGCTGGAAGGCACGGGCGCGCTGGAGAGTTTGCCGCTCGACGATTGGCGGAATCTCTGGCTGCAAAATCCGCTTTGGCCCAGGCTCGGCAACGATTGGCCGATCGGTTGGGTGCTGGAAGACGCGCGAGGCCGCGTCGCGGGATCGCTGTGCAACATTCCGACGAGATACACATTCCATGGCCGAGAGTTGATCTGCGCCAATGGCCGCGGCTGGGTCGTGGATCCTGAATACCGCGGGTTTGCGTTGTGGTTGATGGAAGAATATTTCAATCAGCGCGGCGTCGACATTTTCATCAACACGACCCTGGCTCCCTCTGCCGCGCCGGCATTCAGCACGCTATCCGATCGCATTCCGCTCGGCGATTTTCAATCGATCGCCTATTGGATTACCGGCTATCGCGGATTTGCTCGGAAGGCGCTGCAGAAATTGTGCGTGCCGCGAGCGGGATTGCTGGCGTGGCCCGCCGGGGCGGCCCTGCGGCTGAAGGATGCCCTGTTTGCGAAATCCCTTCCCACAGCCCCGCGGTCGATCGTCGTCGCGACGGCCGACGAATTCGACTGCCGCTTCGACGGTTTTTGGGAAGAGCTCGTTCGGCAGAATCCTGAAAAGCTGTTGGCCAATCGCGACCGCGCCTCGCTCACGTGGCATTTTGCGATTCCGCTGCGTCTGGGCCGCCTATGGATTTTGACCGCGTCGCGCGCCGGCCTGCTGCAGGCCTATTGCATCTTGAAACGGCAGGACAAACACGACGGCATCCGCCGAATGCAATTGGTCGACTATCAATCGCTCGAGCCGCACGACGATTTATTGCCTTGCCTGCTGCGAGCCGCGCTCCAGCGCTGCGCGGCGACGGGCCTGTTTGCCCTGGAGCACGTCGGCTGCGGCTTGCCGAAAATGCGGGCGTTCGACCGCTGGGCTCCGTACCGCCGCAAACTTCCCTGCTGGCCCTTCTACTACCGCGCCGCCGAGCCGGCGCTCCATTCCGAACTTGCTCTTCCAACGGTCTGGGACCCATCGACTTTCGACGGCGACGCCAGCTTCGATTAGTCCGGATCATTCATAGCGCCAAGAATTTGAGACACGCTCGAAATATTAGCCCGAAGCGTTAGCGAGGGTAAGGCTCGGCCGCCGCTCCGACGCAATTCTCGGTAGCCGCAGGCCGCAGAAGCGCGGGATCGCGGCAAAGAACCGTCGTCATCCACAAAGATTGGACCCGCCGGCGATCGCGCCGCTAAAATGCCGATCGGTTCGAACCAGGATCGGCCCATGCGCAGCCGGCCACAAAAACTAACGTAGCAGGCACACTCCGTGTGCCGTCTGCACCACGCAGTGCGTCGCGCAAAGAGCGGCGTCGCGCAAAGAGCGGCGCAGACGGCACACGGAGTGTGCCTGCTACGTTGGGCGCTGGTGTTTGGTGCGTGCATCCCTTGCTGAGCCGGCCCGCCGTCGCAGGCTGTGCATTCGCTGCAATCAGTCGTCTGCGAAAAAATTCAAGATTCTCGGAAAACCGTCGTCATTGGATGATCCCGCCGATTGGCGGTGGTCGAATTCAGAACAAGGCGGCCAGGCGGGCTTTGCTTTCAGTTCTGCGATCCAATCCAGGGGGGCTTCCTATGTCTCACGCCGCACACATCGCCGGCACGAGTTTTCTCATGCACCAGATGCTGGCGCCCCGAATGCCAAAGAAATCGGCCGAAAAAGCCGGCAAGCCATTCCCGTCCGGCGAATCGCTCGAAGGCGGAGCCGTCCGCCCGGTGAACGACGAGCGGCGGTTCGCGAGTGGCGATCCCGATGCCGGCAAATCCGACGGCAGCGATACCGAGGATGGCGACGCTGCCCGTGATAATGGTTCCGGGGCCCGCGGTTCGGACGAAAGCCACGCCCTCGATCTCACGATCTAGGCGTGTCGGCTTGCAGCGCTTCGCTCTCTCCGCTCATCGATTCTTGGCGGTCACGTGGCGCTCTCGATGCGTTCCAAGTCTTGAACGACGGAATCGTCGAGTTCGAGGAGAGCCGCGGCGGTATTTGCCTCGAGATGCTTTACCTTCGAGGTGCCGGGAATCGGGAGCATGACCGGCGACTTTCTCAGCAGCCAGGCGATCGCGATTTGCGACGGCTCGGCGCCCAACCGCTCTGCCACGCGATCCAACCGGCCGCCGGCCTTGGCGAGGCCACCGGTCGCCAGCGGGAACCAGGGAATGAAGCCAATGTTTTCGCGCGTACAGTAGTTCAACACTTCCTCGGAGTTCCGATCCACCAGGTTGTATCGATTCTGCACCGACACCACGGGCACCAAGCGGCGAACCGCCGTTATTTGCTCGACGTTGACTTCCGAGAGTCCGACATGATGGATTTTCCCTTGTCGCTGCAACTCGACGAGCGCCCCGATTTGATCTTCGAGCCCCACCTTGGGATCGATACGGTGGAGTTGAAAGAGTTCGATCCGCTCCAGCCGCAGGCGGCGAAGGCTGCCTTCGCACGCCGAGCGGAGATGCTCGGGGCGGCCGTCTTCAACCCATTGGTTCGGTCCGGGTCGTTGAAAGCCGGCCTTCGTGGCGATGACGAGGCCCGGCGGATAGGGATACAACGCTTCCGCGATCAGACGCTCGGCAACCTCGGGTCCATACGAGTCGGCCGTGTCGATCAGATTGATGTCGAGCTCGACCGCGCGCCGCAGGACAGCGATTGTCTCGTCGTGGTCGGCCGGCTCGCCCCACACGCCGGCGCCGGTGAGTTGCATCGCTCCAAACCCAAGCCGGTGGACCGCAAGATCACCGCCGATTTTGAATGTGCCGCTCTTGGCGGCGGGGCCAGCGAACGGTTGCGATAGAGAGGTCATGAAACACCTCGCCGGACTATTTTATCGCGCGCGACCGTGAACACATCGTCAGCGAACTCGTCGCCCGCGGGCAGACCTGCCGCATTCGAACGCAAAGGCCGTCTTTCAAGCGGGCAGGCAGATTGAAAGCGGGCAGGGAAGTTGAAAGTAGAGAGTAGATCGCGGGAGAAGCAACGTGGCGGCGGGCTTCAACTGGATATGGCTCGCTTCGTTTTCCGGTCTACTCTCTACTTTCTTTCTTCTCCGCTCTATTCGCCTTCGGCGAATCGGGGCGAGAGGATTTGAACCTCCGACCTCTACGTCCCGAACGTAGCGCTCTAGCCAGGCTGAGCTACGCCCCGATTGACGCGGCGCGCGGTTTCGCTGGAATGGCGATTCCACTCGTCGGACGCGCGAATTATGGCAGGTTCTCTCGAACGCGACAAGGCCGGCGAGCGGCTTGGGCTCACCGATTCAGCGGCTAATTCCCTGTGGTTCAAGTGCCCGGATGCCTGACGACGATCACCGGGCATGTGGCGCGGCGAGAGACGCTTTCGGCAACGCGGCCCATCAAAAGCTCGGTCAGGCCCGATGCCCCGTGGCTGCCCACCACGATCGCCTGGGCGGCAACTTCTCCAGCCAACTTGAGGATTTCGTCGGCGGGCTTGACCCGTTCCACCTCGCCGGGAGGGCCATACACCAAGCGGTGCTCGAACTTCACGTGCGGATCGGGCGGCACCACCGCATGCAGCTTCTTCAGTTCGGCTTTATCGGGCACCGGTTCTTCGTCGAAAAGCTCTCCAACCGGGTACTTCTCGTACGGCGACACATGCGCGATCAGCAAGGTCGCGTCGTGCTGGCGGGCCATCGAGGTCGCGACGGCCAGCGTCTGCGCGCTGCCGGCGGAATAGTCCGTCGCGAAAAGAATCGGTCCTGAAGGCATGGCGTTTTCTCCTCTTCGAACGGCTCGCCGCATCGCCGAACTGACGAGCGGCCAATTGGGTGGCTCCATTGAGGAATAGCAGAAAAATTCGCCGCGCCAATCCCACGGCGAAGCGCCGAGGCAGCTTGCGGGCAATCAATACTGGCTTGGCGACAATGTACAATTGGTTTTCAAACTCCAAGCATTATTGCATTGGGCCTACGATTCGCGGAAGCTGTAGGCGCGCGCGAGAGCCGGGCAACCATTTGAAATCCATGCATCCGAAAAAGGGCCAACGATGAAATCTGTCTTGAATCGAGTGCGGCGATTGGCAGTCCGCGGCACGGTCGTCGTCGGCTTGGCCGCTTTGGCCAGCGGCGCTCGGGCGGTCGAACCTGCCCAAGCGGCCGGTCAACAAGCACCGTCGTCGGCCGTCCGACATTTGCTCTATGTCGCCGAGCCGGGCATCCGCAATGATCTGCAATACGGCGGGGCCGGGATTTTGGTGTTCGACATCGATCGCGATCATCGCTTCGTGCGGCGGATCGCCACGCCCGCGAGCCGGGTCGCCAAGCCGGAAAATGTAAAGGGTGTCTGTGCCTCGGCCGCCACCGGCCGGCTCTATCTCAGCACGCTCTCGCGTTTATATTGTCTCGATCTGAGCGGCGACCGTCCGATCTGGGAGAAAACTCCGCCCGGCGGCTGCGACCGCATGTCGATCACGCCAGACGGGAAGACATTGTTCGTGCCGTCGCTCGAAGGAGCGTTTTGGAATGTGATCGACGCGGCGTCGGGCGATGTCGTGGGCAAGATTGAAACCAAAAGCGGTGCACACAACACCGTCTGCAGCCGCGACGGAAAGCGGATCTATTGCGCGGGCTTGAAATCGAAACTGCTTACGGTCGTCGACACCGAGAGCCGGAAGATCATCGGCACGGTCGGCCCGTTCAGCGGCGAAATCCGCCCGTTCACGGTGAACGCGGAAAGAACGCTTTGTTTCTGCACCGTGAATGGGTTGCTCGGTTTTGAAATCGGCGATTTGCGCGGCGACGATTCAACCAGCGGAAAAATGATCGAGCGTGTCGAGGTGAAAGGTTTCAAAACCGGGCGAAGCCAACGCCACGGCTGCCCGAGCCATGGCGTCGGCCTCACGCCCGACGAGCGCGAGGTGTGGGTGTGCGACTCGGCGAACCATCAGCTTCATGTGTTCGACGCCACGACGATGCCGCCGCGGCAGGCGGCCGACATCGCGCTGCGCGACGAGCCGGGCTGGGTCACTTTCAGCATCGACGGCCGGTTCGCGTATCCTTCGACCGGCGACGTCGTCGACACGCGATCGCGAAAGATCGTCGCCGAATTGAAAGACGAGAAGGACCGCAAGGTCGAAAGTGAAAAGCTCCTGGAGATCGATTTCGACGGCAATCGCGTTGCCGCTGCCGGCGATCAATTCGGCATCGGGCGTGCGCGGCTGAGGCCGCGCAATTGAACGCCACAAATGAATTGCCGAGCTTACAGATCTCCGGTATGGTTTTCCGCGTTGAGCCCGGCGGCTTTGAGATGGCCGGTTTCGTTGATGACCAGAATCTTGATGCGGGTGCGCGGCGTTTCTCCTTCTCCGTCCACTTGCATTTGGTCCCACGTCAGTTTGTTGATCGCGGCATTGAAGAAGCTGAAGGGGCTCATTTGGGCGGGGATTTGCAGCAGCGACCGCAGCGCGCCGGACAAGACGCCGCCATGGGCGACGACGACCGCAGTGCGGTGGCCGGCGGCTCGGATGGCCTCGAAGGCAGCTTGGCCGCGCTCGGCGACGGCGCGCCGTGATTCGCCGCCCGGAATGACGAAGTCGGGCGTTTGCCGCTGCCAATGGCTGGCCGCGTCGGGCCAGCGCTGTTCGATCTCGGGCCATTCCAGCCCTTGAAACTCACCGGCATTGATTTCCTTGAGGCGATCGTCGGTGCGGACCGTCAAATGGAGCGCCGCGGCCAATGGCTCCGCGGTTTGCATCGCGCGCCGCAGCGGACTGGCGTAAATCGCCTCGGCATCAATCGAACCGAGGGCGGCGGCCAAAGCGGCGGCCTGCCGCAAGCCCGTCGGCGAAAGGGCAACGTCGGACTGCCCCTGAATCCGCCGCTGGGCATTGAACAGGCTCTCCCCATGGCGAATGAAATAGAGCAGCATGGCGCGGGGACGGCTGTGAGACCATGAAGCGGCGAGACTGTGCGACGGCGAGACTGTGCGACGGCGAGACTGTGCGACGGCAAGACTGTGCGACGGCGAGACTGTGCGACGGCGAGACTGTGCGACGGCAAGACTGTGCGACGGCGAGACTGTGCGACGGCGAGGCCGTGCGGCCATGAGAGCCTCCGACAACTGCCGCGCCGGCAGCCTCTCCGCAGCCTCAATAGTCTATCCGACCGGTGTACTTGCAGCCAACCAGATAGGCCGGTTGGCCCTCATAGTCGGTGGGCGTGACGTGCATCACGCGGGCGGCGACGTTGATCACCACCGGTGGATTGCCGAGGGCGACGACGTAGTCGGTTTCGCTCGGTCGCACGGCGGAGAGAAACGAGAATCCGCCGGCGCTGATGTCGAGGCATTTCACGCGGCGAAACATTCGTAGCGGAGGAAGCCGGCCATTTTCGCTCGGCGCGATGCGCTGATAATAGGTAAACGATCTTCGCGGGCGGCGGCGGCGGTCGGTCCGCGATCCGCGCGGCAATGCATGGAATGGATTGCTGTCGGATTGCCATCCGACCGCTTCGTCGTCGGTCGAAGTGCCGGCAGCGGCAGTCGCTTGTCCGCTTGCGGCTGCCTTTTGCGATTCGAGTTCTTCGAGAACCACTTGCAGGCGGCGCGTCTGTTCCGCTTCGGCGGCTTGCAACCGGCCGACTTCTTCTTCGGCCACTCGCTGCTCGGTGATGTCGATTCCGGTCGCGAGAATTGTTTCGATCTCGCCGCCCGATTGCGAGAGCAGGCCGAACGACCACGCGATTCTCCGCCGTTCGGCATCTTTCGTCAGAAGATAACCCTCGTGCACCAAGGGTCCGGGATCGGATTTCAATTTGACGAAGATTGCTTTGAGGGCGTCGGCTTCGCCGGGAATGAGCAGGGCGCTCCAGACCGCGCGATCGCGGACTTCGTCGCACGAATAGCCGGTCATTTGCTCGCAAGCGGAATTCGCGCGAACGATCCGTCCTGCCGGCGTGAGAACGAGCACGAGGGCATCGACGGTTTCCATGATCGTCGAGGCAAATCGCCGCTGGTATTCCAACGTTTTGGCCGTCTGGTCCCGAGCGATATTCGTGCTCACCAGGTGCGCGATCATCTCCGCATACAGCAGGTCGTCTTGAGGAAACTGCCGCGGACGAGGGCTAAAGGCGCCGATCACGCCGTACGACTGATCGTGAGATCGAAGCGGCACCACGACCGCGCTGGCTATTCCTTGGCTCCAAAGCCATTCGTCGGCAAATCGTCCTTCCGTGGAAAAATCGGCCACCGTGACGACCTCACCCGCGTGCAGAGCGTAGGCCGCGAGCGACCGGCTCGGATCGAGGGAAAACTGACGGGTCAGAACCGAACGTCGTCGCGCATCGCCGTTCGGGGAATCATCCGGCGACGCAACCATCGCCAGACGCATTTCCAGCTTGGTGCGATCGTCGCACAATTCGGCGACGCCAAACCGTTCGACCGCCAGCGACTCGGCAACAAGCGCGGCGGCATCTTGCACCAGCAGATGCACGTTTGGCGCAACGGCACGGCGGCCCAATTCGACGACTGCCGCCTGACGGCGAGAGGCTCGGTCGCGGGATTGCGCGCTCGCGGCTGGCAATGCGAAGTCGGTCGGCAGACCGGTCAGATCGAAGGTTTGAGGCGTTTTCATGCTCATCTGGGAGCTGGCATCCGATTAGCGTCAGTTAGGATTCTCTAGTTTCGGGTTCATGGACCGGCGCGCCGGCGTCGCTGAACTTGAGTTGCACGATATTCGCCGCCCCGGACAGAGCGGCACGCGAAATCGGTGCGTCATCGTCTGCCGGCAACGAACGTATCTCCGAGGGTATGGCCGGTTCCGCTTTCGGCGCGGAATCCGCATGCGCTCCGCGAGGAAGCGCTGCCGCCGCACCGGTGTCGTCGTGTCGTCGGCCTCCGTGGCCGGCTTCGTCGCCGGCCGGAACGAGCAGGCCCAATCGCCACAGCAATCGGCGAGGCCAAGCCGGCGAAATGCCCCAACTTTGCAGGCAAAGGGCCAAGGCGTAGCCGAGCGCCAAGTTGAACACGGAAATAATCAGCGTACAGATAACCACAATGCCCCCTTCCACATTCACGCCTTATCCAACCAGGAATTGGAAAGACGAGACCATGCAACCGTAGCTTACAGACAGCACGGGGGAAAGCCCGGAGGTTTTCCGCTGGGCAATTGCTGCGGCTTGGGCGGAACGACGTCGGCGAGTAGCGGTCGTACTGATTGTGCCGACTCGAAAATTGTCGCGGGAAGGGCGATTCGAACACGTCGTCAATCGCCGCGCACGACCGCGGGTGTTCCGAGGCAAAGAACTAGCGTAGTGTCTGCGAAATTGGGTGTCCTATTCGGCACGCGCGCCGGCTTTTTTCAAACCACCGAGCCACAGAGAACACCGAGAAGACAAAGCGGAGTCGACGGGCCAAATGTTTCGCCTTGCGAAGGCGATGCTCGCCCATTTGGACGCCTCCCGCTGTTCTCTGCGTGCTCGGTGACTCCGTGGTTAACCGTTCGCGACCGTCCGTGCAAAATTTGGCGTCGAGGTGCGCGGAAAGCGTTCAAACCCCATCTGTGTGAGACGCTCCACTAGCGATTCCCGGCCGGCACCTGAAGCGACGTAAGTTGGCGCAACGCTTCGACTTGGCTGCGGCGCTCGTCGGCAAGTTTCTGTAGAAATTCCGGCGATGCTTTGTCGAGCACGATAATTTCGCTACGGGCATGCGGATCGGAAAGCGGCCGGACGATGCAAATCACCTCTGCCCCCTTGGCTTTTTGCCGAATTTCGGCCAAAGTGGCGGCCTCGTCGCTTGTCAAACCAGCCGAGCCCCGCCGGATCACTGCCGCGGCCGTCGCTGCCGCGGCCGAGCCCAAGGAAGCATTGGCCGCGCCCAACGAAGCATTGGCCGGCATCTTCGCTGGCATGGCCGGCAGATCGTGTTCGGCATCCGCAAGCGAGACGGCCGGCTCGCTGCCGGGCGCTTTCGCTTCCGCGGAGGGGAGCGGCGGCGACGACGCCGATTGCGCCGTAAATTGTGCCGCTGCCAGCGCGGATTCCGGTGCGGTCGATGGCGGCGTGGCCCGGTAGACGAAGGAAAGTTTTGCCCGGTCGAGTTCCTTGTAGATCGAAGCCAGAGCGGCATAGAGGCCCTCGTTGTCGTCCGGGTCGGCCGCGTTGCAGACCCCGATGACATATCCGTCGGCGCTCACCACACCGCCGCCGCTGCGTCCTTGCACCGGCTGCCCGGCAACTTGAAAATTCGGCGGACCGCGGAATCGATCGATCGAATCGATGTGGCTCGATTGAACTGTCGGCGGCGCGGCATTGCTGCAACCGATGGTTGCCACACGGTCGCCCTTGTGCAGTGTGTAGCCGGGCGGCGCGACATGGATCGCCTGCAATGCCGACGTAGCCGGTATGCTCACCAAGCCGACATCCTTTTCCAAATCACAACCGATCAGGCGGCCCGCGACCTGCTGTGGCTGTCCTGGACCATACAGATCGACGCGGATGTCGCCTTTCCCGTCCGAATCGCGAAACAAGTGGGCACACGTCAGCACCAAGGCTTCGCCATTGCGAACATCGACAATCGTCCCGGAGCCATAGGAATTGCCGGTCCGATCGGCGACCTTCAGCCGCGCGCAGGCGGCCAGCAATTGCGCCTCGCTGAGTGCAAATCCGCCGGCCGCCCCTGCTGCGTCGGTATTGCGATCCGTGCCGCCCCTTGATCCGCCGACGGCCGGCGACTGGCTCGCGGCTGCCGCCGCCGTCGCGCCTTGGGCGAACGTCGGTTCGCGGCCGTCGATCGGCGCCATCTCCCCAGCAGCAGTGCCGGTTGCGCCGCCATTTTGCGCCGCGGCCGTGGGGCTCGGCCTGCCGGATGGATCGTAGCCCGCGCGGCGAAACATCGCCACGAGCGTGCTGATGTCGTTCATGCCAACGGTCCGCTGCACTTCCTGCCCATCCACGATCAACACGAAACAGGGAATCGACGAAACATGAAACTTCTGCGCGAGGGCCCGATCTTGATCGATATTCACCATGCGGACCGGATATCCGGCGGCCCCGAGCTGCTGCATCACCGGCTCCATCGCACGACATGGTCCGCACCAGTCGGCTCGAAAATCAAGCAACACCGTGTCTGGGGCTCCGGTGACTCCCAACAACAGCGGCGCCAAGAGGGCGGCAAGCATAGTCTCTCCTTAGACAGTGCGGGATCGGCTTCGTGCGGGATCGGGAAATGCAGGCTCTTCGAATGAAGACTCGGCCCCCGGATCGCTGCAAATTCCATGGAGGGAATTGAAAACACAGCGGCTGCGCGGGCGGACCGCCGGAAGGGGACGTCCGGGCGGGTTGACCGGCGGTGGTTCGGCGTCGGCGGCTTGCTCGTCCGGCATCCATGCCGGACGATCGTAGGCAGGTGGGCACACTGGGTGGGGCAAGCCGCGGACATGCCGCCGCGAACCGTGCGGCGTTGGGGCGGGTCCTCGATCTAATGGGCGCGGCATCTTCTCCGAGCCCGCCGATTTCCGCAATGCCAGTTCGAAGAATTCCGGCGATTGCGGCCCCCGCGCCACGCTGAGATCCGGCCCGACGCGCGAACCGCAAGCGAGCCGCAACACCGAACTGAGCCGGAGGCTCGCTCGCGGTTTCGCGCGTCGCACGTTGGCTCTAGCCCGCCAAGGATTCAATCGCCGCGACCTCGCGCAGCACCCGTAGGCCCGCCGCGATTTCCTCGGGCGTGATGCAGAGCGGCGGGCAGAAGCGAATGCCCGCCTTGCCGCAGGGCAAGAGCAATAGCCCATGGTGAAAGGCCAACTGAATCACCCGGTCGCGGCGAGCCGGATCGGGCTGGCCGTCGCGAGTCACGTCGATCGCTCGCATGAGCCCCAAACCGCGCACGTCGATCAGCCAGCGATGCTCCATCGCCAGCAGTTCCAGAGCGGCGGCCAATTGATCGCCGCGCGCCGCCGCGTTCGCGCGAAATTCTCGTTCAATGAGATCGAGCGTCGCGAGCGCCGCTCGGCAACAAACCGGATTGCCGCCAAAGGTCGACGCGTGGCTTCCCGGCGACCAATCCATGAACTGCGCTTTTGCGATGATCGCTCCCAGCGGCATTCCGCTGGCAATCCCTTTGGCCACGCAGATCACATCCGGCGCGGCCGAATCGCCGAAATGCTGGCAGGCAAACATTCGGCCGGTGCGCCCCAAGCCGGCTTGAATTTCGTCCATCACGAGCACGATTCCATGCTCGTCGCACACTTCGCGCAGCATCGGCAGAAAACCGGGGGACGGCACTCGGTATCCCCCTTCTCCTTGAATCGGCTCGACGAAAATGCCCGCCACTTCGTCCGGCGGCGCCGTCGTGGCGAACAAGTTTTCCAGTTCCATCCGAGAGCAATCGAACGGCAGCCGATGCACCCCCGGCACCAGCGGGCCAAAGCCCCGCTGATGCACGCTTTTCGAACCGCTGAGCGACATCGCGCCATACGTTCGGCCGTGAAACGCGCCGTAAAACGAAATCAGCCGCTGCCGCCGCGTGTGAAACCGCACGAGCTTGAGCGCGCCCTCGATCGCCTCAGTTCCGCTATTGGTGAAAAACACGCGCTTCGGACCGTGCCCGGGGGCTAATCGGGCCAGCCGCTCCGCCAGTTCGATTTCGGGAGCATAGTAGAAATCCGTGCCCGACATGTGCAGCAACCGCTGCGCCTGATCGACGATTGCCGCAACGACTTCAGGATGGCAATGGCCGGTGGAAGTGACCGCGATGCCGGCGGTGAAATCGAGAAACCGGTTGCCGTCGATGTCTTCGATCGTCGAGCCATAGCCGCGTTCGACCACCAGCGGATAAAGCCGGGTATAGGAAGGCGACATGACTGCCGCGTCGCGCGCCAGCCACCCGGCCGCCTTGGGCCCCGGCAGATGCGTGACCAAATGCGGCACCGCTGCCAAAGCCGTGTGAACCACCGGCGAAATTTGTGAATGCGGCGTCATCGGAAAGGTAGACATCGGAACCACCACGCCTTACTGAGAGAATCACGAAGAACCGAGGGCAACCAGGAAATACGCGAAAGAAACGAAAAAGGGGAACCACTGGATAACACGGATAACACCGATAACACCGATAACACGGTCGAACGGCCAAACGACGGACGCGACGGCTCGCCGGCGAGCCTTATAGGCGCGCCGGCCATCCTATAAGGCTCGGCCGAAAAATAGCTTCTCCCCAGAACCCCTCTCCCCTTGCGGGAGAGGGCAGGGTGAGGGGTTCGAAATGCGGAAGTTATTGTTCGCCCGAGCCGAAGGCCTGCGGAGGGGCCTGCGGAGGGGCCTGCGGAGGCTTCAGTCTGCCGCCTTCTCCTCCCCCGGCTTCACCGCTGCGCTCATGCCTTGGGCCATCGTGATGCTGCGGTCGTAATTCACCGTGAACGCTGTTTTGTGTGTCACTGCATCCACCAACGCGGCTGCCGACGGCCGGCCGTTGCCGCTGCGTTTCACGCCGCCGAATGGCAAATGCACCTCGGCGCCGATGCATGGCAGATTGACATAGCCCATGCCGTAGTCGCATTCGTCGCGGTAGTAGCGCCAGCGGCGATAATCGTCGGTAATCACGGCCATCGACAGCCCATAAGGCGTGTCGTTGTAAATTCGGATCGCATCGTCATCGTCTTCGAATGGAATCAGGGCCACGTGCGGGCCGAACACTTCTTCGCGGATCGTGCGCAGCTCGGCACCGTGCCGCTGGCGGTAGACGAATGGCGACATGAAATGGCCGCCTGCATGCTCGGGGTCGGTCATTCGGCCGCCGTCCAACAGCACCTCCGCCCCTTCCTTCACGGCCAGATCGTTGTAATAGCTCACCTTTTCCACCGCCGCTTCGTTGATCAGTGGACCGGCAAAGTTCTTTCGATCGAGCGGATCACCGAAGCGGAGCAGTTTTGCCTGCCGCACGAACCGCGCGGCAAATACGTCGAACAGCCGCGAGTGGATCAGGATGCGCCCCGCCGAAACGCATCGCTGCCCGGTCGTTTTGAACGCGCTCAGGATTGCCGCGTCGCAAGCCAAGTCGAGCGGGGCGTCTTCGCAAACGATCACCGCGCTTTTCGAACCGGCTTCGATCGCGCATGTCTTATGATCGCTCTTGGCCGCGAGCTGGCGAATTCGCGATCCGACGGCAAAGCTGCCGGTGAAGCAGACGACATCGACATCCGCATGCCCGGCCAGCGCCTCGCCCACCTCTTCGCCGAGGCCATGGACGAGATTGATCGTGCCCGGCGGAAAACCGGCTTCGTCGAACAGGCGCACAAGATGTTCGCCGATGGCCGGCGTTTCTTCCGACGGCTTGAACACGACCGTGTTTCCTTCGAGCAAACTGGGCGCGAGCATCCAGAACGGAACGGCAAATGGAAAATTCCAGGGCGTGATCACTCCCACCACGCCCCGCGGCTTGCGGCGCACGAACAAGTCTTTTCCCACGATTTCCGAAGCCGCGATCGACCCGACCGGTTGCCGCGCGGTGCCGAACACATATTGCACCATGTGCAGCCCCTCGATCACCTCGGCCCGCGCTTCATCGAGCACCTTGCCGCATTCCATCGCCAGCAGCGTCGCCAACTGCTCGACATCGCTTTGAATCAGCGCGGCGAGCTTCCCGAAAAGTTCGCCGCGCTGGATGCGGCTCGTGCGCCGCCAGGGCACGAATGCCCGCCGCGCCGCCGCGACGGCCAGATCGACGTCGGCTTTGGTGCCGCGCGGACAGAGGCCGATGATCTCATCGGCCCGCGCCGGATTCCGATCTTCGAGGGTCTCGCCGGCCGCTGTTTGCCAACGGCCATCGATAAACTGCCGGCCCGACCATGTGGTAGCGGAGATAGTTGTCATAAAGAGGGGCGAGGGGCTTGGGGCGAGGGACGAGAGACGACGGCCACGGGACGGATGGGTGCATTTATCGGCGGCTTGCCCGGATTATTCATCGCGCCACACTCGCCCGAAGCGTAAGCGAGCGAGCCGCCACGCGCTTACCCTCGCTAACGCTTCGGGCTACCATTTCGCAACGTATCGCGAATTCCTGGCACTATTGAATAATTCGGGCTGGCGCCTTGCCACTCGCGACCGGCCAGGGCGAGCCGCCGGTTCCGCAGCGAAATCGCTCCAGGACTCCCAACCGCTGTTGCCAAGGAGGGCAAAGACGCACACCACCACAACCAACCATATGGCGGCACCGGCAGCGATGGCAAGAGAAGAATCGCCGCGACCTAATTCGTTGCACGCTCACCAGTTCGACCGGCAAAAAGTGCCGCATCTGCGGGCCCTGAGCAGGACATGCAACTTCCGGCCCGGGCGTTTGCCGCCGGCCCCTAGCGCGCGGCATCGCCGCTAACAAGTTTTTCAACCTCGGCCACGATCTTTTGGGCCAACTCATCCGGCTGTTTGGATTCGCCCGTAATGCTGAACTCGATCGGTTTCTGCTGATCGCAAAACAGTTTTGCGGTGACGGTGGTCTTGCCGTCGCTTGTTTTGTATCTCCCGATCAGCCGATAGCCATCCGGGATTTCGCGGGCATCCACGAACACGACGCCGCGCTTCGAGCCGCGGATCGAACTGCTGCGGAGCATTTCGTCCACGCGCTTCGATAGCCTCAAAACATCGTCGAACGCATCCTCGTCGCCAAACGTGCTGCGGAGCACCAACGGACGGGCGGGCTGCAGCGGAATCTGTTCCCTGTCCGACAAAAGCAACTGGCCGATATCGAAACTCGCGCTCCCCTTGGGCACCGCGATCACCGGCCGCTGGATGCCGCCGAGATCGTGGGCCAACTGCGGCACTTCGTCGGCTGCGAAGCCGAACAATTTGTCGACATCGACAAATTGATCTTCCCGCAAAGCGCTGCCGCGCAGGCCGAGCAGCAAACTATAGGTCAGCACGCCCTGGCCATACCGCGACGCCTCGTAGCTGACCGAATCAGCCGCGCATCCCGCCAGCACGAACATCCCCGTACGGTCTTTCAACCGATCCAAGGCACGTACTTGGCTGGTCGGCACGTCGCGCTTCTCGGTCAACTTTTCGATCAGGCGGCCGGAGGCGCAGGTGTCGAGCAACAACACCTGCTTCAACGCCGGCACGCTGTTAATCTGTTCGGCAATTTCCTTACCCGACAACGCGACGCTCTGCCGCACGGCCGGATCGCTGAGGTCGGCGCTTTGTGCATCGCACGTTAGAAAATAAAAATCGCCATCTTGCCCGCCATAGTTCACGCCATGGCCCGCCAGATAGACGACCAAAACATCGCTCGACTTGGCGTTGCCGTCGCGGATTGCCTGGAAGGCGGCCAGCAGGTTGGCCCGCGTCGGGCGATGCCGCGGATCGGCCGGCGAACCACTTAGCAACGCGAGGTGAACACGATCGGGTCCGAACAGCCGCTTGGCGCCGATTTCGACCGCCTTGGCAAAGTCGCTTGCATCCTTGGCCGCATAGTGGAGTCGCAGCGATTCGCCACGGTAGTTCGATACGCCCGCGACAAGAATCCAAATCCGCGGCGGCTCGGTCGATGCCGGGCTCGGCGGCTCGTAGTCGAATTCCAAGCCACGACTGCGAAGATAGCCTTCGGCGTTGTACGCTTCGACCTCGATCTTATTGGGTCGCCCGGCAATCAATAGCGGCTGGTTGGGCGGCAGAGGGATCTTGAGTGCCAGCGACGGCGCGTTGGGATCGTGCGCGGTTCCCCGGGCATCGGCCAGCAACTCCTTGCCATTGATCCGAACCACCACTCGGCCGATGCCGCCTCCACGATTGGTCAACGCGATTTCCAACGCCGGATCGTTCGCCTTTGGCGGGGAAAGCACGATGGCCGGAAAGAGCTTCGGATTCGTAAGACCTTCGACATTGCGCAGCGGTTCGGGATTGAAACCCATTTTCTTGGCTAACAGCCCCGGCTCGTAATAGCGCTCTTTGAGCTGCGCCAATTCGATCGGTTCGTTGCCGACGACCCAGTGAAGTCCTGCGACGCTCCCGCCGTTGGAGGCGTCGAATCGCCCGGTCGAGTCGACGATCGCCCAATCGCCGTCGGCAAAACTCACCAAGACGCACAGCTCTTTGCCCGTCGCGGCGTCCCAAAGCCGACTGGTGCAGTCCAAACTTCCGGTCAACACCTTTCTGCCATCGGGAGAAAAGGCGACCGACGTGACTTCGGCCGAATGGCCTTCGAACGAGCGGATTTCCATCCCGGTGGCGGTATCCCAGAGCCGGGCAGTGCCATCCAAACTTCCGGTCAAGGCCTGCTTGCCGTCTGGTGAAAAGGCGACCGAGCGGACGCTATTCACATGCCGGTGGTCGAAGCGGCGGATTTCCTTGCCGCTAGCCACGTTCCAAAGCCGCGCCATGTTGTAGGCGCTTCCGGTCAGAATCTGTTTGCCATCGGGAGAAAAGGCGACCGACGTGATATGATCCGCGCCTTGATGAAAGCGGCGGATTTCCTTGCCGCCGGCGGCGTCCCAGATCCGCGCGCTGCCATCCCAGCTTCCGGTCAAGAGTTGCTTGCCATCGGGAGAAACAGCGACGGAAAAGACGGCCTGCGTGTGCCCGACGAGACGATGGATTTCCTTGCCGCTTGCCGCTTCCCAGAGCCGTGCGGTGTTATCGGCGCTGCCGGTCAAAATCTGTTTGCCGTCGGGAGAGAACGCGACGGAATTGACGCGATCCGAATGACCCGCGAAGCGGCGCACTTCCTTGCCGGTCGCCGCGTCCCAGAGGCTTGCGATGTGATCGAAACTTCCGCTCAAGACCTGCTTGCCGCTCGGAGATAGTGCGGCTGAAGTCACCCGATTCGAACGCTGACCGAAGCGGTACATTTCCTTTCCGGCGACGAAGTCCCATAATCGCGCCGCCGATTTGTTGTCCGCGAGGGCGTCGTTGCCGGCGGTCAGAATTTGCTTTCCATCCGGAGCAAAGGCGACAGACCAGACCGGCTCCGCCTGGCCCGCGAGGCGAAAGATTGGCCGGCCGCTCGACGTGTTCCAGAGCCGTGCCGTCTTGTCGAAGCTGCCGGTGACGATCTTCGAGCCATCCGGCGAGAAGGCCACGGATGCGACCGCATCCGCATGCCCTTCGAAATGGCGAATTTCCTTGCCCGCGGCGACTTCCCACAACCGAGCTGTCTTGTCGAATCCGCCGCTCAGAATCTGCTGGCCGTCGGGCGAGAAGGCGACCGAGAGAACGCCATCCTTGTGCCCTTCGAAACGGCGAATTTCCCTGCCGCTCGCGGCGTCCCATAGCCGAAGCGTGCCGTCGGCGGCGCCGGCCAACAACCATTTTTGCCGTGGAGCAAAGGCCACCGCATTGATCGCGCCGGAATTTCCAGTGAAACCACGAATTATCTTGCCGGTTGCCGCGTCCCACAGCCGCGCCGTTTGATCGTCGCTGCCGGTCAAGACCTGACGACCATCTGCTGAAAATGCGACCGATTTGATGGCCCCGGCATGTCCGACAAAACGCAAGACTTCCTGCCCGCTCTCGATCTCCCAGAGATAAGCCAATCCGTCTGAACTACCCGTCAACACCCGCTTGCCGTCCGGAGAGAAAGCGACCGCATTGACTTCGCGGGACGGTCCTTCGAAGCGACGAAGCTCCTTGCCGCTGGCGGTGTCCCAGAGTCTGGCAGTGCAGTCCCAACTGCCGGTCAAAACACGCGTCCCATCCGGCGAGAAGGCGACCGAGGAAATTTTGGTCGAGTGCCCCACCAAGCGGCGGAGCTCCTCACCACTCGCCACATCCCAGAGCGCGGCCGTGGCGTCCCAACTTCCCGTCAATATCAGCTTTCCGTCCGCTGAATAGGCCACCGCCGTGACTGAATCCGCGTGCCCCAATTGGACCATCAATCGCGGCGCTCCGACCGCGGGCGCGGCTTGCGGCGGATGCCCATCGGCGAGGGCGGGCGGGCAAGCCGGCCAGCCACGGCCTAGCGCGCTCGCCGTCAGGATTGTTGCCACGACAAGCCGGCGCATTCCAACCGCTCCCAATCGAGCCGCGAAGAACCAATAAAACGCTTGGCCGCTATCCGTCGAATCAATCTTACCTTCGGAAAGGTTGCCCACAAACAAGCTCGCCTGGCCGGCGATTCGGCGTGTCGCTGCGCTCGACGCACGTGGCTTGTGAGATCGGCTCGCATCTATGGACAATCGATCCGGGTCGCTGCATGATGCTGGTTGCAATGCGATGGTTGTCGTTTTGATTTGACGGTCATGATCGAGCAAAGCAAGTGGTCCCGCATTTGGACGCCCTGTATGTTACGACATGCCGCAATAGCAATTCGCGACGCTCGCAACCGCTGCTCGTTCGCAATCGTGATCGCCAGCTGCGTTCTCTGCGGTGCGGCGAGCGTGGCTTCGGCGGCCGACAAGGCCCCTTTATCGGCGGCTCGATTGAAGGTGTGGGCGAATTGGGCGATTCGCACCCGGGCGATCCAATTTGATCCCCCAAGGAATCGAGTCGCCGGTGACACGATGGAAGTCGAAGATGTCGCCGTCTTGTCTGCAACGGAGCACGACGCCGACAATCTCTACGTTCGCGCCTTGATGGATCAGATCGAGATCGAATTGCGCCGCGAACAACTGCTTCAACGCGCCAACTCGCGTCGGATCATGGAGCCGTTCTACGCCAAGATGGAGCAGATCGTCGCCAAGAAGTTGGCCCTCGTCGAAGATGCAAAACGAAGCGCCGACGATCGAGACGCAAAAACCAACGAACTGAACGACCAACTAATGGCGGCCTATTCTGACGGTCTGACCGCGGTCGCGAAATCGATCAACCTTGCGAAATTCGAATTCGTCGCCGAAGCTCCCAGTAGGTCGGGCTACGTGACGCTCGTCGCGTCGCCCGGGACGACGATCGACATGGTTCGGCCACTCACCGCCGGACTTCTCAAGGAGGCCGGCGTGGCGGAGGCGGATTATCCTTGGTCGAGCTACAAGGCCGGAGATACGGCGTCGCTGTTGGGTGCCTACTATTGCCGAATCAGTTTGAATGGCCGGCAGGCCATCGTCTCGAAGAAAGTCGGCCAAACGATGACCACGCTCGAATTTTCGAATCCGTGAACCGGCCGCTTGGTCATCGAGCTAAAAGCCGCCCCGCTTTCCTGAGCCGGCGGTCAGCGCTCCTTCTATTGCCCTTCGGCAAACACCGTCGTCGTCGCTTCCGAATCGAGCGGCTTCGTGACATTTGCGCTCGTCACTTGCGCGCGCACCACGGCTTGGCCGGCGCGGTTGGCATGCACATGGATTTCGTAGGCCACCGACTCGTGCGGCCGCAGTTGTTTGATCGGATCGAAGCGAACCGTTTGGCCATCGATCGTCGCGGCAGACGGGTTTTGGTCCAGCCGATCGGCGAATTGCATGGTTGAGGGAATCACGACCGATAGCGCCACGCGCGACTCCGGCTCGGTTCCTTCGTTGGTCACCACGACTTGATACGACGTTTCGCTGCCGGTCTTGATCGGATTGGCGCGCGAAGCGATCAGGAGCTTTAGATTTGCCGCCGTGCGGTTTGGCGATGGGATCGTCGTTTGCGGGGGCCGTGTCGCCGGCGTTGTCGGCAATTGGATCGAGGGCGCGGGGGTGACGAGCGTGGGATTCGGCGTCGCTCCGGCCGGATTCGGGCTAAGCGGCGGAGCAGTTCCGGACGGCTTGGCCGGTTGCGGCGCGAGTTGCACGGCTTCCGATTGCACGCAGGCCTCGGCCGACACGTTCAGCCCGCCGTCGCCGGACAGTTCGACGATATTGCAAAGCCGGCCCGATTTGACCACCTTAAACATGATCGCCATCCGCCGCAATTCGTGGGCTGGAATCGGCTCAATCGCCTTTTGCATCGGATTGGCTGCCGAGGCGTGCACCAATCCATCGTCGAATCGATCGGAGAGCTTCAACCCAGTCGCGGGAACATTGCTGCGGTTGATGAGCAAAAGATCGAACGTCACGTCGCCGCCGACAAACGTCCGCGCCGGACCGATGAACTGCATATCGACAACCGGCTTTTCGACCTGCACCGCGGGCGCAGGCAGCAGCGTCGTCGGAGGGCGCGAGAGCGCCGGCGGCGCGCCGGTCGCTGGACCGCTGGGAAATGGCCCACTCGGCACGACAATCGGCGGCGCGACGGGCGGCGGCGAAAGCGGCATTGAGGGAATTGCTGTTGGCAATGGTGGGCCCATCGAGGATTGCGACGAATCCGGCGGCGAAATCGCCGGCTCGGGAATCGCCGCCAACGGTTGCGGCGCTGGGGCGGCGGTCGGCGGAGCGGCGGAGGTCCAGGTCACTTGCGTCGAACCCGCGCCGATCTCGATTCTCTCCCCGCGCGGGCCAGCCGGCCGCGCGAGTCGGACCGTGATCGGGTTGATTCCCGCGGCGGGGGCCGGCTGCACGATGTCGGCGATCGCCTCGCCTCGCGCATCGGTCGCCACTTCGATATCCGCCATCCCACCCGGCGAAAAACCGGCTGCTGGCCCGCCCGCGATGGTGTATCGAACCAACCAACCCGCGATCGGCGTCCGATTGGTTTGCCGCATGACAAGCGTCGTCAGCCGTTGCCTTGAACCCGGCAGCGCGGCGATTGGCGGCGGCGCGACCCAGCGGACATCGACCCAATGAATGACGGCCGACGCTTGCCGCGTCGCCGGATCGGCGATTTCCGGTGACAACGCGGTGACGACCGTGTCTCCCTCCGCGCCCGAGGTGAGGCCGATCCACGTCTGCCCGCGCAAGATCGTCAGGTCGTCGCGGGCCGTGGCGGTGCCGCGCGTGATCACTAAATTCTCGCCGAATGTTTGACCGACTGCGGAGGTTGGCGAAAGCGACGGCGGGCGTTGATTCACCAATCCGCGCAACGACGAATTCGGCGCATCGCCCACGGTGACGATCTGTCCCACGCTCCCCGGGGCAAGCGACCAGTCAATCCGCTGAAATGGCATTAACTGCCGTTCGGGACTGTAAACCCCTGCGACTAAAATCACATTCGCATTCAAGGGCGCGATCACCACGCCGGGGCTGAGTTGCACTACCGGCGAGGCCCGCAATTCTGGCCGGCCCACGACAAACGGTTGACGGCCGGTTTGTGGGCCGGCGAAATTGGGCGGCGGCGCTGCGATTGCCGGCGGCGCTGCGATTGCCGGCGACGCGACGGGAGTCGCAAACGCGGTCGGTGGTGCGCCAATAACCGGCGGCGATGCAAGTGGTGCGGCCGTCGGGGCCAACGCGGGTTGAGGAACGTAAAGCGGAGCAACGCCGCCGCCGGCTGCCGGGCCCACCGCCGTTGCGGCGCCAGGATACGTCGCACAGCCAATCCCACTCGCCGCCAGCCAAATCGCGGCGAACACGATCGACGGCCGGGCAATAACAGTGCACGCAGCCGCCGCGGACGGCTGTCCAGGTTGCAACGCGTCGGTGTTTAACCCAAGCCTTGCCATCTGGCGGGCTCGTGGCGAGCAGAAGAGATGTAAGTCCACTCTGCAAACTTACCACGCAAAATGGCGGCAGGTGGCCGGAAGGCAACAGGCGCGAGGCGGAATGGCAACGGCGCAGCATGCCGCGGCCCCACCCAAGAGGCGCGGACGACAGGATCTGACGGCGGGCGCGGGATCCGCCCTCCCTCGGCTTGGAGACGCTGGCGCGAAACGCGGCTAGTTGCTGAAGATGCCGGTGGCATACCAGATGCCGTTGGCCCCTCGCTGGATGTCGTAGCCGTAGCCGACGTGCTGAGCATGCACTTGCGACCAATGGCCCGACGACTGCCGCCAACTGTCTACGCAATCGATACACGAATCCATCAGGTTTTCATTCGGCCAACTCTCGGCGACGACTTCGGCGGGCATGCCCGGCGTTCCGCGGCGGAAAAGGCGGCTGATGATGCGGTGGAATCGACTTTCCCATTGATGGTGCCCCTGCAACTGAATTTGCGCCTGATAACGCGAATGACTTGCGGCCTCGTCGTACAAGACGGGATTTGCCGCTCCTGCCGTGCTCGCCGGTCGCTCGGGATGGATCCGCACGGCAAAGACCATCGTGCGCTGCGTAAGCGTTCCGACCGGCAAATCGAGCAACGTCGCTACATGTTCTGGTTGGAAGTGGTAGTACTTCCCTGGCGTGAATGGGCAAGCACTGACGACGTATGTGTAGTACGGCGCATCGCAGTGCGCCAGATCGATGATCGCCAAACCGGGCCCACCCCGCAGTTCCGCGAACGCCGCGTGGCTCAACAGGCGGCTTGGCCGGCCATCGACGGGCACCGTCGCATCGAGCGGCAGACGCACCAACACAAAATTATCGAGCTTCGCCCGCGAAGCCGCCGCCGAAAGCGCCGAATCGACCGGATCAAGCGGAATCGGCTCTCTCGCAACGTTCTCCTTCGCGGCATTATTACAGAAGTAGATGAATAGCATCTTGTGGCTTTGTTGAGCCGCGCGGTAAGCCTCGAAATAATCACTCTGCCAACGCACCTGATTCGTGAGAATGGCTGTTTTCACCTCGACGGCCATCGCTCGGCCGGCAAGAAAAAATCCGCTCAAGCAAATTGCCGCAAAGAAGGCTCCAGCGGCAACTAGATACGCTCGAAAGCTATACGACTCACGGCGCTCCAAACCATTCCAGTGAGACCCGATCAGGTGTGCCGATTTCGAGCCAATTTCGTTCCATCGCATCTTCATCGTTGCTCCTCCTGGTGAAGTTAGACAATCAGCCCAGTCGCAGTTCGTCCAAGGTGAATTGGGCATCCGCGCAAACGATGCGGATGCCGAGCATGGCAGGACGTTTGGCAAGCGGTGGCTGTTCCGTAGCGCCCCGTAGCCGGTGGGAACCGAGACAAATCCGAAAATGCGACGAGATGCGAATGTCTTGCGATTGGCCTTCAGCAAACCGTTCGATCATTTCTCCCCGTCGCTCGGATCCAGTTTCTCGGTTGCGGAACATTAAGGCCCAGGCGATTCGATTTTTCAAGAGGCTAAATAAATAAGCCGCCAACATGCCGCAGGACGGGCGCAGGAATCGTTTCCGCTCATTGCCGGCGCCTAAGTTCCGGCACGATCAGGGTTTCCTCGACCCTTTGTTGCGGGTTGCCGCGAGCAATCAGCCCCAAGAAAGCCCATCCAAATTTTTCTTGCGATATCGGCGGCGACTGAGTATTGATAGATAAATTGCGGTATATGCACAATCTGAACAAAATGACACGATTTCGCAGAAATTTCCGGTTCCGGAAGGATGGGGAGTAGTGTTCTTGAAACTTTTCGCTATCGTATGGTTGCGTAGGCGGGGCAAACCGGCCGATTGCGGGGGCGGGCACAAATCGGGTCGGTCTCATCTCAACGGATTAGCAACGGAGGACTCACGGATGCGATGCTTCTTCATGGCGGGCGCAGGATTGGTTTTGTCGCTCTCGCTGGCCCATGTCGGAATCAGCCGAACAACGAACAACGATTCGGAATCGCTGCGGCAAGCCGGCCGGCCGCCTCTGGCACACGGCAGCGCGGGCCTCACTCGGCTACTGCCGGCGAAACCCGCACAGTCGGCGCAACTCACGCGACCCGCCGATTCAAATTCCTGGATCGGCGAGCTCGATCATCCGGTTCTCAATCGTTCCTGGCAGTTGACATCCGATTGGGATCCTCGCGGTGCGCCGAGCATCGTCTTGGCCGCCGCTCACGCAACGAGCCAGCCTCACGACTCCGGTTCGCCGGCCGATCTGGCTGAGCGGGTGCGTGCATACAAGGGAACGTTCCGGCCGATTGCTCCCGCCCAACTCGCCGCCGCGCAAGCCGATTTGAAAACCAAGGTCGACCGGCTCGGCTGGCTGCTCTCGGGCTCGGGAGCCGATGTGCAAGCCGCCAACGACGCCTGGAAGAGCGCTCTGCATTGGAACGAATTGCAAATGGCCGCCAGCCAAAGCAGCCCCGCGAAGCCCGATGAACTGCGAAACCTGGCCGAAATCATTCGCGATGCCCAGTCGAGCGAAACACTCGATCCGCATGGTGACGATAGCGCCGCCGGGCTCGGTTTCCGGACCGCGATCGACGACGTCGGTCGTGCCTTGCATCGGTATCGAGTGTTGCTGAGCGCGTCCGGACCCGATGGCCAACATCAGTTCGACGAACGGCTTGACGCGCTCGCCAAAGCGCTGGGCAGCAATCCGGCCACTTGGAACTCAACCGAAGCCTTCGACGTCGGGCGGTGGCTGGGCGATATGCAAGTCGAGGGACAGGTGCCCGAGTTGGTCGAAGAAATCCACGAGCGATTCAGCCAACCGAACCTCGTGATCCGTGCTCCTAAGGAATTCATCGCCAAGTTGACGCAGCAAGATCCGGTCGACGAAACGAACAAGGATTTCCGCGACACGATTCTCGGGACAAGCATCGTCGGGACCACGCATATCCAGGGGCAAAAGACGGTAGAATTGGTGCCTAACGATCGTCAGGCCGTGATGGCGATCACGTTCACCGGAGCCGTGGCGTCGCAAACCGTCGGCTATCACCCGCCAGTAACGGTCACGAGCCACAGCACCACCGATCTGCATGGCACGGTCTGGGTGACGATCAACGGCGACGGCTTCACCAGCGGTCGAGCCTGTAGCCAGGCATGCACGCACACATGCATCGATTGCATCGCCGTTTGCGGCGGCCGACTCGTGCAGCGGATCGCGCCCAAGCGGGTTTACAAGAGCAAGCCGGAAGCAGAATGCGTGGCCGGCCAGCATGCCGAGCAACGGCTTAATGAACGGATCGAATCGGACGCGGTGGAATCGCTCGGCAAGTCGAACCGCAACTACAAGGCAAAACTTCGCGATCCGCTGATGAGCTGGGGCGCTTTCCCGCAGATTCGCTACTCGACGACGGCAAACGAACTGATGGTTCACGCTCTGGAGGCCAATTCCTTCCAATTGGCGGCGCCGATCACCATTGCATCCCCCGCGTTTGACGGGAATCCGTTCCTGGCGGTGCGCTTGCATCAAACATTCGTGAACAACCTGCTCTCGCTTTCGTTGGGCGGGCGCACGGTTTCGCAAGCACAATTCGAAGACAGCGTCGGCAACATGTTGGGGCCCGACGTTGCCGCCAAAACGCGCAAGAGCGGCGAGTCGTCGAAGGAAATTCGCGAGCGCGAAGCGAAAATGACCGACGCCGAACGCGAGCAATTCGAAAAGGATTTGAAATTCAAGCGAGCGAATCGGAAAATCACGTTCGCCGAATCGGACCCCGTGACGATCGATTTCACCGATCGCGCATTCTCGATCACGATTCGCGGCACGCATTTCGAAGGCGAAGATCTCGATCGGCCGGCCGGCGCCGAAAACATCACCGCGCGCTACAATATCGTCGCGGGCCCGAATGGCGCCCAACGGGCAGCGCGAGTCGGCGAGCTCGAGGTCGCCCCGCCCTCGTGGCGCAAGCTCACGCCGCTGCAGCGGACCACCTTGAAGACAGCCGAGGTTGACAAAATCCGCGGCCGATTCAATGATCTTCTTCCGCCGACGATCGAATTCCAAGGATTGGATTTTTCCAATTCGGCCCCGCCCTGGAACAAGATCGGATCGCTGCAAGCCTACCGAGTCAGCTCCGGCAACGGCTGGCTGGCGATCGACTGGCGCGAAGCGGCCCAATAAGCCACAAACCCGGCCGGCAAAAAACGCAAGCGAGCATCAATGCCGCGTGAGCTGGCAGTTCGCTTGCGGTTTCGCGCGTTTGCCCCCACTTTCCCCCCTCACCATCCCCCTCACCCTTCCCTCGATGCCCCCCTTCGTCGAAATCTCGTTCGACTGCTTGCCGCTGCGATCCGTGGGGCGAATGGATATTCCGATCGACGCTTCGCCCCGCTTTCGGGAACTGTGCGAGCGGATCAAGCAGGCGATTGTCCGGCATGGTTCGCACAATACCTACTTCCTGCATGATGCCGTGTGTGTGTTCCATCTAACCAATGAGCCGAGCATCGGAACGCTCGAATTCAGCTTCTTGGGCACCGTGATGACCGACCCGCAAGATCGTGAGACGATCGCGACCGATTTGGATGTGACGCTGGTGCGTGAAACCTGCGACTGGCTCACGCAACCGGTAGTGGCATGGTTCCACGAATCCGTGTCCAAAGCGGTGCAATTGGAGTTCAACCGATACATTGCCGCCGGCGATCTGGAGCAGACAAAGAAGCGCATCGAATCGCTCCAGGCTCGCGCCGATCAAGAAGGCGGCTTCTTGGGCATGTATCTCTGATAGCGTGCAGGGCCGCGGCAAGCGTTTCAAGCCCTGCTAGAATCGATTTTGACCGCCTTTGCGCCGCGGCCGAGCGTCTCGCTTGCGGTTTCGCGCGTGCGCCGCTATCGCAACGACCGCCATTTGCCCAAATCCAAACGGCTTGGGCTGTTCAAGAAAGATGCGCGATCCGCGTCTTTCTTTCCGATTCTCGCGATCGAGCGAATTCTTGAAAGTTTAACGGTCGCCGGGTCGATAACTGCTGTGCTGATTGTTGCGCCGCTGGCGTTACGTCCGGGGTTTTGGACGAGAGCGTCTCGGCACGCAAGCTTCCCGGGGGGGAAGAACAAGCTCGTTCGCACCGTGCCATCGCGGCCGCGAACGGCTTTGGTTTTCGGAGCCGATGATTCGGCTCCGATTCCGGTGACCTCCTGACGAAGGACTGCACAGCAATGAGCCGGCACTTTTCTCGCATTCGCATCGTGGTCGGACTAGGCCTCTTGCTAGCCGGTGGCTGTGCGCCAACGCAGCCCTTCTATTTCGGCGAGAAAACCGATCTGTCGCACTATATCGGGATGGCCACGAAGATCGAAACGCCCGACGTCAAGCAAGCGAGTCTTGCGGAGACGGCCGATCCGCCCCCGCCACTGTCGCTCTCGAACAGCAAGTTCGTGATCTGGGATTTGAGCCTGCAGGATGCAATCCACATTACCTTGCAGAACAGCAAAGTGATGCGGACCCTGGGTGGCCGCTTCTCCACCACTGGCGGCACGCGTCCGCAAGTCGGCGATCCTTCGACGGTGCTCGAGACCTCGCCTTCCTCGGTCGAAACGGTTTACGAGCCGGCATTGGCCGAATCAAATCCGACTTTAGGCGTGGAAGGCGCGCTCTCCGCATTTGACGCTCAGCTCGCCAGCAGCTTCACCTGGGCGCACACCGATGTGCCGCAAAACGTCGCGCCGGCCTACGCCGGCATCTTCCCACGCGTCGAGATCGAAGATGTCGACACGTTCAATGCCAGCATCACCAAGCGCACGGAGTCGGGCGGTACCGCAAGCGTCACCACGACGGCCATTTACACCGACAGCAATAGCCAAAGCCTCGAGCTGGCGCACGACAATTCGCTGGCCGTCAACTTCGGCTTCACGCAACGGTTGTTGCGCGGCGGCGGGTCGCTGTTCAACCAAATCCACGGTCCGCTCGATGCGACCACCTCCGGCATCGGCGGCGGCTTCAGCGGCGTCATGATCGCCCGCATCAACGACGATATGGCGTTGAACGATTTCGAATCCAACATGACCAATCTGTTGACCGACGTGGAAAATGCCTATTGGGAGCTCTACTATGCCTATCGCGCTCTCGACGCGGGCAAAGTCGGTCGCGACAGTGCCCTGGTAACGTGGCGAAAAGTCTACGCCCTGTATGTCGCCAAAGCGAAAGGGGGCGAAGCCGACAAGGAAGCCCAGGCTCGCGATCAATACTACCAATTCCGCGGCCAGGTCGAGCAGGCATTGGTGGATCTGTATCGCATGGAAAACCGCTTGCGGTTCTTGATGGGCCTGGCGGCCACCGACGGCCGGCTCATTCGCCCGATCAACGAGCCGACCACGGCCAAAGTGCTCTTCGATTGGTGCGACGTGCATAGCGAAGCCCTCGCCCGCAGCGTCTATCTGCGCAAGGAAAAATGGCACATCAAGCAATTGGAACTCGAATTGATCGCCTCGCGGAATCTGTTGCTGCCGAACTTGGACTTCGTCGGCAACTACGAACTCTACGGCTTAGGCGACAATCTGCTCAACAGCACCTACGCCCCCTACAACGGATTGCCGACGCAAACCATCATCGGCAGCAACGCCGGCTCGACGCTCGCCGACGGGCAGTTCGGCAATTGGAACGTCGGGTTGAATTTCAGCGTCCCTATCGGGCTGCGCAAGGAATTGACCACGATCCGCAATCAGCAATTGCAACTCGTCCGCGAGCGATGCATGCTCCAGGACCAGGAACTCGAGCTTTCGCACGACATCACCGACGCGGTGCGCAACGTCGATGTGCAGTATCGCTTGATGCAAACCAACTTCAACCGCCGCCTGGCGAGCGAAGACGAAGTGGCCGCCGATCAGGTGGCCTACGACGCCGGCACCACCACGCTCGATATCCTGTTGCAGGCCGAGCAGGAACGGTCGGTTGCCGAGGCCGCGTACTACCGCTCGCTGATCGACTACAACCGGGCCATTTCGCAGGTGCACTACGTCAAGGGTTCGTTGCCGGAATACGACAATGTGTTCATGGCGGAAGGCCCGTGGCCCGGCAAGGCTTATTTCGACGCCCGCCGGCTGGCCCGGTCGCGTGATGCTGGCATCCAGTTGAATTACGGGTATACTCGACCGGACGTGTTCAGCCGGGGTGAGTATCCGCAATTCGGACCGACCGCGCAAGCGAATGAAACGCATGGCACTCCGACTCCGGCGGCCGCGGGTGCGAGCGGGGAGCCGATTGACACTCCGCAACCGGTGCCGAGCGTGTTGCCCGGCCCGAACGGCGCCGGCGGTCCGAACACCGGACGAACCCCGAGCAGCGTCGTCCCTGGGCGGAGCGCTTCGATCGAGGGCCGCTCGGCGGATGCCGCGGCGGCCGGTTTGCGACCGTTGCCGGCTTCGGCCCGCACGCCGCGCGAGCTACCCGGCGACGGCCCGCAATTGGGCAACGCAACCGGCAGCTCAAACCGCACGGCCTCGGCGAATGGCGACCTCAACTATCCATCGTCGCGGCGAACTCCGGCGAGCAGCAATGTTTCGAGCGGTGTAGAGAGCCCCGGCTGGAAATCGAAAACTTCGGATGAATCTGACTCGGATCCAGCGCCTGCTGAAACTAATCGGACTGCTGCAGGTTGGCAGGGGGCACAACATCCGCTCGCTGGCCAATGATTGCGAGGTCAGCCGGCGGACGATTTTCCGCGACCTCGACGTATTGCGGGCCGCGGGAGTGCCGCTGGAATTCGACGACGAGTTTCAGTCGTATCGCCTTCCGCAAACGTATCTCCTGCCGCCGACCAATTTCTCCGCGGAAGAAGCGTTGGCCGTGTTGGTGCTCTGCGACGAACTTGGCGCCAACCATCGCCTCCCCTTCTACGCACCTGCCCGCAGCGCGGCGATGAAGCTGCATGCCGCTCTTCCCGCGCGGCTGCAAAAATATCTGCGCGACATCACCGGCGCGATTCGCATTCAGTTGCCGCCGGGAGCGGCGATCGACGACAAGCAGCCGATTTATCAGCAATTGATCGACGCGCTCGCCCGCCGGCAATGCGTTCGCATTCGCTACGATAGCTTTTCCGATGGCCAGGTGATCTCCACCCGGCTCAGTCCCTATCGGTTGATGTTTAGCTTGCGGTCGTGGTATGTGATTGGCCGATCGTCGCTGCACCGCGCGACGCGGACGTTTCACGTCGGCCGGATTTTAAAGCTCGAGCCGACCGGCGATGCTTACCGCATCCAGCGCGGCTTTTCGCTCGAACAATATTTGCGCAACGCCTGGCATCTGATTCCCGAGCCCGGACCCGATCGACAGGTGCGCATCCGCTTCGAGAAGCTCGTGGCCCGCAATGTCGCCGAAGTGCGCTGGCATGCGACGCAGCAGACCGAGTTCCAGCCCGACGGCTCCCTCGACTTCCGAGTCACCGTGTCGGGCTTGAAGGAGATTTCCTGGTGGGTGCTTGGCTATGGCGACAAAGCGGAAGTTCTCGAGCCCCCCGAGTTGCGTGCAATGGTCGCCGCCCACGCCGGCCGCATGGCCGAGCAATACGCGGAATAGGCGTGTCGGGCGGCGGTTCCAGTGCACTGGCAAGCGGACCCCGCCAGTGCGAAGCGGCAATCGGCGCGGCCCAGCAAACGCGGGCGAGCGGGGTTTCTCTCAAGAACGACGCCGCATTCTCATTTTGCCGTCAAACGGCGGTTCGCGGCTCGCTTGCGACTTCGCGCGTCGACCGTTACTGTCGCGCGGCCCCCAGCTCATGCACCGCCTCGACTAGCGCGATCGCGTTTTCCGGCGGCGTTTGCGGCAGTACACCGTGGCCGAGATTAAAAATATGTCCGGGCCGGCCGGCAGCCTGCTTTAGAATTCGTTCCGCAGCGCGGCGAATCTCGTGCCGATCGGCCAGCAGCACGGTTGGATCGAGATTGCCTTGCACCGCTTTTTCCGGTCCGACCAACTGCCACGCTTCATCCAGATCGATGCGCCAATCGACGCCGATCACGTCCCCGCCCGCCTCCGCCAACAGCGGCAATAGCGCGGGATTGCCCGTGGCGAAATGAATCACCGGCACGCCCGGCTCGATCGACTCGATCAGCCGCTTCGAGTGCGGCAGAACGAAGCGGCGATAATCGTCGGGCCCCAGCGCGCCGACCCAACTGTCGAACAATTGCACCGCCGAGGCCCCGGCCGCGATCTGGGCATTCAGATATCTTGCGACGGCTCGCGCGAGCCGCTCCAGCAGGGCATGCCAAGCTCCAGCATCGCGATACATGAGCGTCTTGGTGTGCGAAAACGAGCGGCTCGCGCCCCCTTCGACGACATAACTGGCCAGCGTAAACGGCGCTCCGGCGAATCCGATCAGCGGCATGTCGTCGGGCAGGCCGGCCCGCGTTTGCCGCACCGTCTGCATCACGAAATCCAACGGCCCGACATCGTCCAACTCGCGCACCCGTAGGACGTCTCGCGCCTCGCGAACCGGATTATGAATCACCGGCCCTTCGCCGCGGGCGAATTCCAAATCCAGGCCCATCGGTTCGAGGATCGGCAAAAGATCGGAAAAGATAATCGCCGCATCGACGCCAAGCCGTCGCACCGTCGTGATCATCACCTCGGCGCACAGGGCCGGGTTCTTGCACAATTCCAGAAACGTCAATTTTTCCCGCACGGCCCGATACTCGGGCATGTAGCGCCCCGCCTGCCGCATCAACCAGATCGGCACCCGTTCGACCGGTTCGCGGCGGCAGGCTTTCATGAACAGACTGTTTTGCCAAGCCGGAACGGCCCCGTTTGCGTTTTGCGGCGGTGCGGCAGCAGTCGCTTTCAGCGGCCCGGACTGCGCGGATCGCTTGCCCGCCAACAATTCGCCGGCGCGGCTCGCGGCGGCGGCCACGAGATGCCCCATCGCCGAGCGTTCGGGCTCGAAGTCGATCGGCAATTGATGCTGGCGCAGCGTTTCGCTCGTGTCGGGCCCGATCGAGCCGACCACCGCGCGCGCCAAACCGCCGCGCACTTGTTCCGCGAGCCCCATCCGTGCGGCGATCGTCAAAAGATTCGTCGCTTGTTGGCTGGAGGTGAACAGGGCCACATCGATTTGCCCCGCCGCGATAGCGCGCACATTCGCTTCGAGCGGCCCAAGGTCTTCCGGCAATTCCCAGCGGTACACCTTGAGCGCCCGCACGGTCGCTCCGCGAGCTTCCAGCCCGGCCAGCAGGCTCGCGTTCGTCTGGCCATATTCGATGAGCGCGACGGTGCGATTCACCGGCGGTACGCTGCGATCGAACACCGAGAGCACTTCGCGCCACGTGTTCGGATCGGCCGTGCGGTGCGTCGGCGTCAACCCGAGCTCGCGGAGCGCGGCGGTCGGCTTCGGTCCGCGGGCGATCGTGATCACATCCGAAAGCGATTCCAAAAATCGTTTGCGATCGACCTGCCGATCGAGTTGCGACATCAAGAGCCGAATACCGACGCCGGTCATGAACACGACCACATCGATCTGCCCGGTCATCAAATGCCCGGCAAAATCGATGGCTTCAGGATTCTTGGCCTCGGCCACTTCGCGCATCGAAGGGCTGATCGACGGCAGCCCGCCGAAGCGCGCGACCATTGCGGCCATGTCTTCCGCCCGCCGGCTCTCAAATCCGGCCACGCGCAGCCCGGCGAAACTCGGTGTATTATTCGTCATAGGCCCTATCGTAGCTCCCCGTGTGGCACTGGCAAGCGCAGTCTGCCGTTGTGGCCCTTGGGGCTGGCTGCCCCATCTCAAGTCGATCGGACGGCCGATGTGCCATTGCATCCTCGCCGTCCTGGCCCGGATGATTCAGTGCGCCGGGAATTCGCTACACGTAGCGAAACGGTAGCCCGAAGCGTTAGCGAGGGTAAGCCTCGGTGGCCCCCTCGCTTACGCTTCGGGCTAGTGTGGCGGCATGAATAATCCGGGATAGCGGCGCTCGCACTGGCCGACTGCGCTGGCCAGCGGCACACCGCGGCTTTGCCGCCGGATTGCGAGCTTGGTACGATGAGCATGGCAATTCTTTGCACCGACCACATTGTACCGGCACCGTATGACGACCGCTCCGTTCGATCAATTGCAAACCGATTTGCAGGGCAATTCTCAGCGAAGTGGCGTCGAGGCCGGGCTGGAGCGGCTCGCGGATTGGTTTCGCACGGAAAGGCGATATCACGAACTGTTCGACACTCGCTTGATGCAGGCCCGCGTTCGGCTTGGGTTGCCGATCATTCTCACCACGCCGCTCGAAGAACTGGACGAGCCGCTGCGTAGCGAAGTCGAAAACGCGTATCTGTCGGCGTGCCGCGAAGCAGGCTGGCTGTTGTGGAACGCCGGAGAAATTCGCCAGGCGTGGATGTATCTGCGGCCGCTGGGCGAAATGCCAGCCGTCGCCGCCGCCTTGGCGAAACTCGAGCCGACCGAAGAAAATCGCAACGAATTGATCGAAATCGCCTTGCACGAAGGGGTCGACCCGGCGCTGGGCCTGCAATGGGTGATCAATCAATTCGGCAGTTGCAACGCAATCACGGCCTACGACTCGGAAGTGCCGCGATTCCGCCGCAGCCAGCAGCAGGCTGCCGCGGCCGTGATGGTGCGACACCTCCATGGCGAATTGCTGGAAAACATCCGTTCCGAAATCGCGCGCCAGGAGGGGAGCCAATCGAGCGAATCGGAAGCGAAACAAACGAATCTCGACGAGCTGCTTCATGGCCGCGATTGGCTGTTCGGCGAGAATAGCTACCATATCGACACGTCGCACTTGGCCTCGACCGTGCGCATCGCGCGGATCATCGAAGACCCGGCGTCGCTGCGGTTCGCTTGGGAATTGACGCAGTATGGCCGGCGCTTGTCGGAAACATTTCAATTCGCCGGCGACGAGCCGTTTGCCGATGTTTATCCGAGCCACGGGCTGTTCTTCGCCGCCCAATTGGGCGTGCAAGTCGAGGCAGCGGTGCAATATTTTCGCGAGCGCGCCGAACGAACGGTGCCGCAAGAAGAAGGAACCGCGGCCGCCGAGGTGTATGTCGCGCTGTTGGTGCGGCTGCGCCGTTTTCCCGAGGCGCTGGCGGCCCATGCGCAGCGGATCCCGCCCGACATGCGCACGAGCGGCTTCGCGCCCACGCTATTGGAACTCGGCCAACTTGCGGCAGATTACGACCAACTCATCCGCATCTGCCGCGACCGCGGCGACCTCCTCGGCTTCGCCGCCGGCATGATTGCGAAGAACGCTCCCCGCTAGGCCCGAAGCGCCAGCGAGGGAGAGCG
>DATAWG010000007.1 GCA_036267355.1 Pirellulales bacterium
GCGACAAAGCCGCATGCACATTGGATGACGCCGCGAGGCCGACCCCGCAACGGAGCGTTCCCTCGCTTACGCTTCGGACTAGTGTTGCGTCAACGCTGGATTTTGGAATGGTCAAACCACCTCGCCCGACGATTCGCCGCCCCCACCACCGCCTCACGATCCCAAATCTTTGGCGCGACACGAACCCGAAGCGTTAGCGAGGGAGCGCCGCAACGGCGGCATCGTCTCGCTGCAGGCGGCAAAGCCGCATGCACATTGAATGACGCCGCGAGGCCGACCCCGCAACGGAGCGTTCCCTCGCTTACGCTTCGGACTAGTGTTGCGTCAACGCTGGATTTTGGGAGGTCAAACCACCTCGCCCGACGATTCGCCGCCCCCCCACCGCCTCACGATCCCAAATCTTTGGCGCGACACAAACCCGAAGCGTTAGCGAGGGAGCGCCGCAACGGCGGCATCGTCTCGCTGCAGGCGGCAAAGCCGCATGCACATTGAATGACGCCGTGAGGCCGACCCCGCAACGGAGCGCTCCCTCGCTTACGCTTCGCGCCTAGTGCACGCGTGCGGTATCGCTAAATCACCTCGCCCGACGATTCGCCGGTACGACGCAATTGGGCCGGAATGGAAGCGGCGGCCAGAGATCTCCCCCGTGGAAAAAGACAGTTGGAAGGGATAGACTAGCTCGTCGGAGATCGAGGACTGGCGACGGGAGGCCGCTTGGTGAAATTGGCAGACACGCAAGACTTAGGATCTTGTGCCGAAAGGCGTCGGGGTTCGAGTCCCCGAGCGGCTAGTTGTAGTAGCGTCAACTATCGTAGAATGCTGGTTTTCCCGTGAAAAACCGCGATTAGCGCTTTGCGGTAAATGCTGTTTATCATGCGAAATGCTGAATTCTGGCCCCGATTCTGGCCCCGAATTAAATGCCGATGCCGTTGCGAAATGCTTGTCAGTTACTTGAAGGTAATGCTTCTTAGCAATCGCCTCTGAATTGCCGAGCCACGCGCAGACAACGTGAATCGGGAACGTCTCTGCTAGCTCTGTCTCGCGAGTGCTTCGGAGGTTTTGAAACAGCTTCGGCCAGGGCGTCAGGCCAGCGCGGCGTATGATCTTCTCGAATGTCGTTCGCAGGTTTTGCGTCGGTGCCCGGTATCGCGTAATCACGAATTCCGTTCCTTCCGGCGATGCCTCCCAAACGGCTTCCAGGTGCGGGCGCAATTCAGGGAAGATCGGAATCATTCTCGATTCCTTGCCATCGTGATGTTCAGTTTTCGGCGACGTAATCCGGATGCGATTCGTCGCCCAATCCACGTCGGACCATTTCAACAATAGATGCTCGGACGGGCAGCGCAGGCCGCCAAATCGACTGAGGGCGAAGATTAACCGCCATTGCGCGTCAGGACAGGCCTCGATAACTTTTGCGGCCTCGTCGCGGGTAACGAAGTACATTCGACTTTCGTTCCCCTTAACCTTAATGCCCTTCATTTCGCCAAATGGATTGCTTGCGAGAACACGACGTTTGAAAGCCACGCGAAAAAATTGCCGGGCGCGGCCGCATCGTCGCCGCACTGTGTTCGGAGCCAACCCGAGGCCGCCGTTCTCTTTTGAATTAGAGAGCCAAGCGCGGAAATCGTCGGCGCAGGCCTCCGTCACATCGGCTAACGGTTTGTTCGCTCCGAAGAACGCCGTCAGATTGTCGCGAACGAGGCCGAACTGTTGCTTCGTGCTATACTTCACTTCCACGCGCTTAGCCAAATACGACTCAATGAACGGTCCTAGCGTTTCGCATTTCGCGTGATCGCGCCGCGGGGCGAGGCCGGCGGCGGCCAGCTTGTCGTACAGGGGCCGGTCAAGGTCGCGCAGCCAAACGGCGGTTTCGGTGTCGATGCCGATCTTGGCGATCGCAGCGCCGTTCAAAGTCTTCACCTTCGATCGTATCTCTTCGGCCGTCTTTTTTCCTTGCTTGCCGAGACAGATTTTAACCCGGCGACGATCCGCGTTGAAAAATCGAATCGTCCGGTTGCCCTTTGCGTCGGTCGATAGACTGGCCATGATTCACTTTCCCTTTCGTTTGCGGTTCGGCGGCCGTTGTTTCTTGCCGTTCGATTCGAGGCTGAGCCCCAGATATGCGCACAGCGCGCTAAAATTAGCCAGTGACATTTCGTGCTTCGACCGCGCGAACCGGCTCAACATCGACTTATCGAGGCCCGTGTCTTTTGAGATTCGATATTGGCTAACGTCAGCGTTTAGAATCGCGTGGCGTGCCTGGTCAATAACATTCGTCGGCTGTTTCATTCCGCCAGCTTAGCAAATGGTGGTCGTCACGTCAATCAAAGGTTACTGAGTCCTGGGCGCAACCTTATGTCCGCCGATCCAGGCCAAAATGTCTGAACGATCGAACCGCACGATTTTCTTGGCGAACCGCACACATGGTAAATCGCCCCGCTTGGCCATCGCCCAAACTGTTTGCTCCGAAATAGCGAGCATCTTGGCGGTCGCCTTTGCACCGATCAGTGGCTCCGGCGCTTTCGGCGCAAGCGTCCGCTCGGCCGGTTCGTAAAACCGCTTGATGTCTTGTACCGTCCGCGGACAAAGACTATCGCCGGCCACTAGCCCCGCTGCTTTCGCTCGTGCCACCATCGCGTGAATCTCCAAAAGGGTTCGGTTGATTGCCCGCGGCAACGTGCCGAGAGCATTAAGGAATCGGGCCGCCGATCCTGTCCGGACCGGTTGGCCGAACCGGTCGCCGACGCGGCCGACGTTCGACCACTGGGCCAGGTCGATGCAGCGCATGGACGCGCCGGGTTCGCGGCCTGGCGTCGAGGGCGTCGACCAGCTCGGATAGAGTCGGTCCGGTTGTAACGGCAAACGGCCAATCGGTTGGCCTGGTTGCTTCACTCATCGGTTTGGCCTCGCTCATGGGTCGAAACGGCTTCGCCAGAGGCCCGCTACGGCGTTGCAAGGCCATTGTATGACTGCTGACACATTGGCCGGTGTAATGCGTGTCCGATGATCCTGGGCGATTATGAAGGATGCTATATTTTGCCGGCATAATCGCCACCCCGCTGGCTTTGTAAAAACGACTTCCCGGCGTTTGTAAAAAAGGGAAGGCACTCGCGTACCCCGTTTGTTCCCATGCCCAGCACGGCCGCGCGTCTCGAAAAGGGACCCGTTAAGCGGAAAATCTATTAGAATCGGGCGATTAACGGTTGGCGGTGGCCTGCCAATTCTGGCCATCCAAGTTGGCCCATGCTCGCATCCTAGCTGCAAGGCTTATGCGTAGCCTGCTGTGTGCCGACATTGCAGTACGCGCCCGTCTGCAATGCCGGTGGGGTGTCTCAATCGGATGGCTAATGGCCGAACAATCCCCGGCCGAGTCGATCGCGCCCGGCAATCCATCATTGGGCCATCGACCGCAAGCGAGCGACGGCAGCCAGGTTGACCGGCCGCGTCATGCCGACACGGCTGGCGTCACGTCGCGTTGGCCGGCGGTTGCAATCCCTACATCGTTCGTCGGACCATCGTTACCGGCCGGGGTGGTCAGATCACTGCGAACAAGCAATCGCCAAGAAACACGACGAATGAATCGGACTGCGCATCGGCCGGCTTTGATTCGATGGCGTATCGCTCTTCGACTTCGCTCGGCTCGTACCAATGGAGCGTCGTAAGGAGAGAAAGATACAGGAACTTCTTGCGGACCAAACCCGACTCAACTAGCCGCTCGAGAATGCCCGGCGAAAGTGATTCGAGTTGATCGCCGTAGACGGAAGCCAATGACGCGAAGCTTGTGGTTCGACCGGCATCAACCAGGCAATTGAAAACGTCGCGCCCGTCTGCCGTGAGACGCTCCCATTCCACGGCAAATTTCGCTCGCGAGATCGGCGCATCGTCGGGCATTGCGTCCAAATCCCAAACGCGATCGCGTTTGCATATCACGCGGTCGGCAACGGAATCGTACACTTGACGGTCAGGCTTTTGGCCCATGTCTTTATCTCCAATTGGTTAGAAAAATGGTTGTGACAATTATTCTGATTCGTTTGTCATACTCGTGAAACTTAGCCTTTAGAGTCTTTTGGCGGATTCACCCGTACAGCAGCAGTACGGCTTTTGCCCTCGGGGTTTGTGCAACCGGTCAGCAGCAGTACGGACGGCTCTCTATAAGAGAGAGCCGTACCGCTGCTGCTCATGCCACCGGTACGAAAAACCGTACCGCTTCTCCGTACCGCTGTACTGTTGACTAAACCGCAAGCTGAAAAGCATCGTGCAGCCTGCCATTTTTATTTTTGAATGCCGCTACAATCGTTCCATTCGTCAATAGTTCGGAAAGTGTTTCCTCGAACCGTTGTCCATTTATGCCGGTGCGTATCCTGATTGCGGTCTTCGTTTCCGGACCGATCTCGCGCACCGCTTCGATAATCCTTTGCCGCCGATCGGCTTCCGCATCGCCATCCCGAATCGACTTTGCCAGTTCTTTACCGGCTTGCTCAGCTTTCCGGCCCTCTGTCGCGCCGACCACTGACACATCCCATTGACGGCCGCCTGGATCGCTCGGTTTGCCTTCTGTTACGTCAAGATGCCAGAGCCCAGCGTGCCCGGCGGACCCGCCAGCATTCAGCCAGAGCCAATGGCGGCCGAGGCCAGAATCCCATTCCTTGCGCGCGCCGAGCAAGAGCCAGAATCGCGCCCATTCGGCAAAGCCGGCCATTGATAGTTCGCTCAATTCCGGCGGGTCGAAGTTTCCGAGAGCATGGCCGCGGCCTTTTCGTGCATGATGGAATAGCAGGATCGAACATCCCGTGTCTTCAATCAACTTTGTCAGCGGAGAGAGAATCGAACCCATGCTAAAAAGATTGGCGGACGAATCCCCAATGTCGAGCATAGCCATGTAGGTCGGATCGACTCCAAGCACTTCAAGATTCTTTTCCTCGATTACGCGGCGCATCTCGTCGAGGTGCGTTACCAAAGCCAGCCGCGGCGACGCCGTTGACCAAACGAGATTGGAAATACCGGCCAACTCAATCCCTTTCGACTTTGCAATCGCAATACCGCGCTCTTTCAGTGTTGGCCAACCTGATTCAGCCGACATTAGCCCAGCCGCGACGGGCCGCGATACGTTGAATCGGCCGAGACAGTTACTCCCCGATGCGGCCGAAATCATGGCGTCGATACCGACCGACGTTTTCAGCGACTTCGACCGGCCGCCGATAATGCCGCCTTGTCGCGCCGGCACGAGGTCGTCGATCAGGTATTCAACCTTGTCGTCGCTTGCCGCTAATTCCGCGGAAGTGCGCCATTCAAAGTTGGGCCGATCATTCGCCCCGGTTTTCTCCGCGCCGATTATCTTTCCAGGCTCGTAGCGCTCCAAGCTTCGCGCAATTTTTTCGACCTGCGCGTCGTCAAGCGGCGGCCGGCACCGTTTTTGGTTTACGACTTTGAGCGCGGCCGCGATGGCGTCTTGATCCAAGCCGACGTATCGCATACGGCCGCCGATGCGCGTCAATTCATCGTCGCGGCCACCTTCGAGGATCGGAGCGGCCGGGCCGTGTTGGTTGGCGTCGAATCCGCTCAGATTTCCAGCCGTCGCAATCGTCGGCTTGCCAGCCGCGTCGAGCAACTCGATCAGCCAGGCCGGTGGCAACGGCAGCTTGTCCGGTTCACAACCGAGAGCGTTTTGCCATTGATACGATTTGCCGTTGACTATGCTCGGCGCGACGACGATGTAGCCGCCGGTTGTGCGAATATCGGCCGCTGCGGCCAGCTTGCCGGCACTGAGAATGAATTGTTTGCCGTCAGGCAATTTGAAAACAAAATGTTTCCCGCGCGGCGTTAGCGCGAATGGCCCATCGGTCAATCCGAGAAGTCGTTCGGAACCGGGCCACGGATTCGCCGAGCCGTCTTTCAGCGGGTCGATGTCGAGGATCAAAAGCCCGGCGGCGCTCATCGCCAGGTTGCAATTGGCGGGCGCAGCGGCGAACATCCGCTCGATGGCGTCAGGATCGGTCGAAGCGTCTTTGAATCCGCTCGTTCCACGCAGCGGTATTTTGTCGCCCGGCGCGCACGGAAAAACGGCATAGCCAAGATCGGCGAGTCTCAGAGCTTCGGCGAGTGTCGCATTCATCGTGCAAATCCTGAAAACAAAAAATGCCGGCAACGACCGCCGCTGTGCTGGGGCACAAACGACGATCGGGCCGGCAAGTAAAAATGCGTCGGCAGCGATCCCAGTCGGCTGCGACGAACGTATGTATCAAAAAGCCAGCGTGCCGCAGATCGGTGGAGATCGACCAAACGGACACGCTGGCAGCTCAGCGGAGCTGCTGCCGGGAGGCGGCCGGCAAAGCTCAACGCGAGCGATTCGCCACGGATGCCGGCGGAAGCGCACCAACCGGCCGAGCCGGACGGCCGTTAGCTTGCCGGCCGCTTTTGGTTCGGCGTGCAGGGAAAAACGGCATAGCCCAGCGTGGCAAGTTGTATGGCTTCGTCGATCGTCGTCATTGGATGTTCCATCGGGAAACGAAAAAGCCGATAGACCGTGTTTGTAGGTGCGGGCTACAAAGCAACGGTCGTCGGCCAAGTAAGAATCTCGACTGCATCCCCACGATGGCAGCCGATCGAATGGTATTTCAAAAGGCCCGCGCATCGCCGATCGCGGAAGGGGAAACCGCAACCGGACGACGCGCGAGCGCAGCCCGCGGAACTAATGCGCCGAGTCTGAGCGGCGCAGCTTCAACGCGGGCCGATCGCAATGGCTTTCACCCAGCGACGAGCGGGGCCGTCGATTCGCCAGCAGGACTCAGGCGAAGCGACTGACCATTGCGGACGCAATGCTAGACCGAAAGATTCATGGCCTTCGCCTTGACCGCGGCAAATCGTTCTTTGGCCTTTTCGATTACTGCCGCGTTGCTCTGCCTTGCCTCCATTAACGGAATCTCGCTCATTGCCTGCTCGGCGAGTGTCGCAAGGAAGACTTCCCGGTTGCGAATCAAGATATGCAGATCGATCGGAAACAAAGTGACGTTTCCGGCGATTTCAGACCTTGTTTCCGTCCATCCGCCGGCGACGAGGTATTCCGTCGCCTTCCGCTTGGCATTCTCGATTGCCGTCTTTGCGGCAGATTTTGCGATGTGAAAATCGACGTTAATGACTCGCGTGAAAAAGTGGCCCATTTCTTTGCGAAGGCTTAGTTCGCCGAGCAAGGCTTCGAGCTTACGATCGCGAACTTTCGCGACGGCTTTCGAATGGGCCGCGGTCCAATCGGAATCCGGCGTGTCTTTCAATTCGGCCGACGCCTCGGCGATCGAATCGCATTCGGTATTATGCGCCTCGATCTTCTCGACTAATGCGGCTTGCACGGTTGCGGTTTCGGCTGTAAGCGGAAATGGGACATTCAGACTGTTGATAATCGACATCCAGCGGGTTCCTTTTGGAAAACGGAAAGAAAGAAAATGGGTGCGATGCTTTAACGATTGTCTACTTGGCGTTGCCCGGCAGCTTGATCGATGCGGCAAAGGTGGCGACTGCATCGATTATTGGCCATCCGGCGTCCCGCGGCGCGTCGTTTTTCACATGATTGCTCGGCGGAGTCGAAAGCTTGCTCGCAAAGGCCGTCGACATCGCGGCCGTAAGTTGTTTCAAGCCGCTGGCCGGCTGCTTGAACATTTGCGTCGCCAAATCAGGTGACTTTGGCTTGGCGAACTTGGCAACACCGTCTCGATTGAAAAGCCCGTTCGGATTAGAGGCCGGGTCGTCAACCAGATCGACGGCGGCCAGCGATTGCAACCTTACATGCGGGAAATTGTTCACGTTCGCGGCGTCCGGGCTGCGGAAGCCGTAGCTTCCGCCAAATTTCGCCATGAATGCTTGCTCGGCGTCATAGTCACGCTGAAACGCCAGCGACGCACCGAATGCAGCAGGATCGCTTTCGGCTAAGTCCATCACATAGCCGGCGAGGTCCCCGTCCGGCGTGTTGTGGGCAGGCTCCGCGAAATGCTCATCGGCTCGGACCGTATCACCGTCGATCGAGGCATTCTTGGCGCGTCCGAGGAATTTGCCGAGTGCGTCGCCAATCGGGGTCGGGTGTGTGAACCGTGATTTCACGCCAGCCGGAGCGCTATTGATTGCCGCGGCGGCCTGCCCGAGGAACGTCGCATCGATCCAAAGGCCTTGCCCCTTCACTTCACCGATCGTGCAAGCCGCGATGCCCCGAATCAAGCCCGCCCCGTAGTCGCCGCCGTTCCGGTCAACGGGCGAACCGATTGCCGAGATGCCGCTAGAAACAGCGGTGCGGAAAAGTTGTGTCCGGCTATTATGCGCCGTTGGCACAACGAAATGCGTTTGCGGCTGACGGTTCAAGAGCGGCGACGAAAAAACATCTTCAATTGACTCGTTAAGCGACGCCAGGTGATTAAGTTCCATTTGATTCCTCGGTTTCAGGTTGATGGATTCGCAAACCGTGCGGATTGTCGCGACGGAGCTTTGTTAGAATTTCCATCGGTTCAACTTGCTTCGCCGATTTCGATTCGATCGCCGCGGGCTTACATGCCGACGCTGGCATTCCAGGCATGATGCCGTTCGCGAGAATGGCCGTCTTGGTCGTGGCGTCTTCGATTGCGATTCCGTTGGGCAAGATTGAAGCCAGCTCAGCGCCATCTTGCAAAAGCAGCGAGGACGTTACGCCGGCAGTGAGGCGGAAATTATTCCCTTGTACATTGCCGATGATGTACGGCGCGGCATTCAAAACCGAGAGCCCGATTGACGAAAAGCCTTCGCGCTCGATTTCAATCCGGCCCGGTTCGATTCGCGTGCAATCGCCACCGTTAACCAATTCGAGCCGGTCCAGGCGAAGCGTCCGCGGATGCCTGGAAACGAGCGCGACGACGGCGACGCACAGCGCGACGGTCGAAAGAAAGATTGCCATAGGACGGTTCCAGGGTTGTGGTGTCCGGTCGCTTAGTGAAATTGGAGATTCTCGTTTTGCTGCCGCCAGTGATTATGTGCGGCCGTCTTTCGGTCGATCGACGAGAGGTGATGGACCATTTTTTGCTGTAAGTTCGTACCACCGAGTTGCCGTCCGGCGGTGGCTCCGGCGAACGTGCCGCCGACGACTGATTTCATCGTGTAAATCAATTCGTCTTGCACTTTCTTGACTGGTACTCCGCCGGCTGATTCACCGGGGCGATAGCCGGTCGGGCTATGCCGCTCGTCCTCCGCGTGCTGAATCAGGCCGTCGCGCTTGACGATCAAATCCGTAATTTCCTGTTGCAGCGCCTTTTCCTTTTCGGCTCGCGCCTTTTGATGGGCGGCTAGCTCGGCATCCTTGCTTTCCTTCAACGCGGCTAGCGTGCCGACGCGATCGCGTTCGATCCGATCCAGCTCGGCCTTGCGCTTGGCCTCGCGCTGGGCGATGGCCGCATTCTGCCGATCTTGCACGGCTTGTTTTTTGGCATCCGTGTCGCTGTCTATCTTATTGACCTCGGCATCGACGTTGATGTCTTTGTCGAACAGGCCCTTTAATCGGACCCATGCCTTTTGCACGAAACCGACGGCACTGAACCAGGCTTTTTGAATGAAGCCGGTGAACACGGACCACGAATCGCAGAGGAAGCCGATCGTCTCTTGCCAGGCGGCTTGCAAGCCGGCCCAGGCCTCGGTGAACACGCCGGCCGTGAAATAGACGGCCTTCGTCCAGGCGTCTTGAAACATGCCGGTGAATTCGATCCACTGCGTGTCAAGAAAATTGATGCCGCGAGTCCATTCGAGCTTTAGAGTTGTCCAAAGAATCTGAGCGGCGAGCTTGAAGTCGCCGGCGGCAAGCGCGTCTTTGATGCCGCCGAACGCCGTCACGGCATCGCCTTTCAGCGTGTCGAATGCGCCGCCCAAAAACTTGCACGCACTGGCCGCCGCACCCGTCTTGACGGCGATCGTGGCACCGAGGCCTACCACGGCCGCGACGACGAGGCCGACCGGGGAGAGAATCGCGCCGACGGCCGCAACCACCATGCCGATCGCGGAAGCCGCGACGCCCAATAACGTGCCCAGGAAGCTGAGAGCCGTTGCAAGTCCGCCGCAAACTGCGGCCGCGGAAGTAAACAGCGTGCCAATGACAACCAGGGCGGCACCGGCGGCCATAATGCCGGCGACGATCTTCGCGGCCCAAACGACGACTTCTTTGTGGGCCTTGATCCATTTGGAAGCGACCGTCAACCAGCCGGACACCTTTGCGCCCAATTCCTCGAGCGCAGGAACCAGTGCTGAGCCGATGTTGAACGCGCCCATCTTTACCTGGTCCCACAGGCTCGAAAAGCGCTGGGCGAGCGAGACGGCCGCATCGGCATCCTTGCCGCTCATCGTCAGGCCCAGCCGATCGGCCTCGGCCCGGAGCCGCTGGATGCCCTTCGCACCTTCCAGCATCAGCGGCGCGAGGCCCATGCCTTCGCGGCCGAAGATGTCCATCAACATGGCCGCGCGCTTGGCCGGGTCCTGCACCTTAGTTAGCGCGTCGGCGAGTGCCTCGAATTGCTTGTCGGGCGAGAGGTTTCGCAGGTTGTTGATATTGACGCCCAGCATCGCGAAGCTGGTGATCGCGGCATTGTTGCCTTGCAGCGCTTCGCCGAGCTTCTGTTGCATTTTCCGCAAGCCCATTTCCAGGCCGTCCATCTCGACGCCGGAGTCTTTGGCGGCGTAGGCCAACTGGCTGAGCGCCTCCACCTGGACACCGGTAGCCGTCGATGCGCGTTGCATCTCGGCACCCATCGAGGCAAAGACACCGACCGAGGCCGCGAGCGGCGCTTCGAGGGCGGCACCGAGGCCTGAAAGCTTCAGGCCGATCCCGCGGATCGACTCGCCAAAGGCCTTGAGCTTGCCTTTCCAGGCGCGCAGGCCCTTGGTGAGCTTGCCGTCTTTCAACGTCAGCTCGTAGTAGGCTGCGCCGGCTTTGATTCCCGAGGAGGATGGCATATTAAAACTCACGAATGAGAAAAATGATTTTGAAAAGTCGCGGCGTCGATCAGCGGGAATCGCGTCAGCTCCCAATGCCGATCGTGGTGAAATCGCCTTCGTAATAGACCTGCTCGACGTAGGCGGCGATCGGTTTCTTGACCATCATCAACGGCACGGCGTCCGGGTCTTTCGCGTCGGTGTACTGAATCCACAAATACTGCCAACCCTGCTGGCTAATGCCAGTGAAGGGGCCGATCGTCTGACTCGATAAGCCCGGCCGCACTTGGAACTTGTACGTGATTTCCCAATCATCGAGGCCGCGTTGCGTGCCGCTCGCACCGAGGAATAAGACACTTCCCTCGGCATAGCCTCGCCACGTCGAATCATTCACCTTGCCGCAGACGTTCGATAGCGCGGCTTGATAGGTGCTGTTGACGCTCGCGACCGGCAAATAATGTGTCTCGGAAAACGCAAATGTCGCCGCGAAAATATCGCAGCCCTCAATTCCGTCAGACGTGACGCCAATCGCCCCGTTGTGGTTCGGGGCGGTCGTAATGCCGCCGGCGGTGTTCGGGTACTTGTGGACCGTTGAGATGCTTTGCGTGGCCTTGACGGTCGTCGTGCCGATTTCGAAGTTGTAGGTCGAGTCGTTCGGATTCTTGGGTTCGCGATTCGCGTAATGAACCGTCAACAGCCAAAATCCAGCCCCCAGCGGCTCCATATCGTACCCCTGGAAAATCAGGTTGTACGTGGTCGCATACGAGCCGGAATAGGTGTCGCCGTAGGCCTGGACCTCGGTGTCGTCGTCGCTGTCGGTCGGCGAACAAGAGAGCAGCACCTTGAGGTCGGCTTTCTTGTTTTGCCAACCGATCGAGGCGTTGCGTGAATCCCACTTTTCGCCGATGAGAGCTATGGACATTGCGTGGTTCCAAAGGGATGCGCGGCGGAGAGACGGCGACGGATCGAGGCTAGTTGCGGCGCGGTTTTGCTTGCTTTTCGCGAGCATCTTCCGGCGACGAAACCGCAATCTCCGGCCCGCGCTGTCGGAGCGCGACAAGCCGGCCTGGATCGGCGAAGCCGGCGTCGCCGTCGATAAAAGCAAGCAACGCCGGCCTGCTTTTTTCGATCGTGATTTCGAAACTTTGATCGGGCGGAGCGGAAGGATTGGCCACGATGCTTTGCCTTTCGAGATAAATGGGAGCCGGTTCAAGCCGGCGGGAAATACAGATCGGGCGGAGTGCCGACGATCGCGACTTGGCGGATTGTGTTTCCGCCGCATCCGATCTTGCGAACCGCCCCGGCAATTGACACGTCGGGGCCAGCTATATCGGAGAGCTTCGAACCGGCCGGATACTCGACGTGTTCCAGGATCGTCAACGCAAGCAAACTTGCCGCCGCGGCCCTCGTGCATGATCTTGCGATCGGCGAACACGTCTAGCGCGCCAAAGGGGGCGTCACACGGTCGCTTGCAACGAGTATTGCGAATCGACCACCAGCGGAGAATTCGGCACCACGCCTACCGTCACAACGCTTTTGACTTGTCCTTGCCCGGCTGAGTACGTTTGCCGAATCGAGACGCCAGGGTTTGCGCTGTCGGTCCCGATGATCGAGGCAACGGACGAACCGGCCGGGCATTGGACGAATTCGACCAATTGCAGACAGGTCAACGTGGCGCTTTCGGTTGCGTACAATGCGGCGCGAGCGCTAAACAGTGCGACGGCATCGGCGGTAGCATTTGCGGCCGCTCCGGCTGTGAATATGGTGGACATTGGCTAACCTCGATTGCGTGAGCAGGTGTGTCGACCGCACGTCGGCCGATTAAAGAAGCGACCGCGACTATGCCGCGGCGGATGCGTGCCGTCGAAGGGTGAGAACTACGCGGCGATGGCCAGCACGTCGGACAGGCGGAAGCGCACCGAGCGCCCGATCCGCACGCGGGGCAACTTGCCGGCATCGGCCAGCCTACGGATCGTCGGCATCGAAACCTTCAACCGGACGGCAGCGCCCTCCGTCGTCAACAGCTCGGAATCGTCATGTTCCGTGCAACTGCTATTCATGGCATTCCCCTGATAATCAGGAAGGGACGGAAGAAAGCCGGCCCGGTGCGGACCGACTGTGAATTGCCTATACCCTAAGGAGAGCGCAAATCGGCGGATTTTCCGCAGCACGGGCCGCGGAGATTTTTTTGCGCCCGGCGATCGTCCGCCACTATAAAGAGAGGCCCAATAGGTAGTTTTTTCTCCGCACTACCGATTGCGGCAGCCGGCAGCGTTAAATCTATACCTAAGAAGAGCGCACGGAGCGCCGATTTTATGCAGCAGAATCCCGGCAGCCGGCGGCAAATCGCCGCGCGGCCGCGCTGCGTGTCATGCCCGTGGACCGTCTCTCATACGGCGAGTGTGTGCTGTTGCTCGTTGTAACGAACTTCGATCGCCCTCCGGCGATTATCAAATGGTCGGCCGCGGGTTTCGCCTGTGTGCCGGCAAGCGCGATTGCCTCGCATCGCCGCAGTTTCGCTTTTCAGTGTGCATACCTAAGAAGAGGCCACGAACGATGTCTTCGTAAAACTCTTTTGCGCCGTTTTACGACATATTCCGCGCTCAGCTCGATCAGCACCGAATTCATGCCGAGATAGTCGGCGACGCGCCCGACCGTGCAGCACGCGGCGCACGCCGTCGAACACGCGGACCGGTTTCGCCAAGAATTCGTCGAGCGTTTTTTCGCTGCCGAGTTCCAAATGCTTGTCGGGATGATCGGACGGCAGATACGAACGCAGCCGGATGGTTGATGCCGTCAGGCGGCCTTCACTGGATCGGCCGTTTCGCCAACCGGTCGATCAGCTTCAATGGCCGCTGCCAGTTTGGCCGCCCGCTTGGCGAGCCGATTAGCCTTCGTATCTCGGAAGGCTTTTTTGCGCTGGCCTTCGACCCAAGCATTCTTGGCAACTTCGATGCAAAGCATCGCCTGGGATGCTGATATTTGGAGCCCGTGGCAGGCGCGATTGCCGATGTTTATGGCAACCTGAATTTGCCGTTGTGTCTCGTACCGGAGTTGGTCAGCGACGCGCAGCGTCGCGAGAAGATATTTCACGCCACAGCGCGCCTCCTCTTCGCTCATTATTTGGCCGGTGGTTGGATTACGTGGCCAGCAATCGCGGAGGCGGCAAATGTCGATCAATGAACGCTCAATTGACGCTCTAGCCAAGCACCCGGCAGCGCGGGTGTAGCCCAATAAAATCAACTCGCGTGCCTGCTCTAACAGCACGATGGCCGATGGGCGCGCCTCATTATTCCACGGTTCCCGGTAACTGCTAATCGTCACAACACGCATTTGTTCGCTCATCGGGTGTACTCCAATGAAAAGCCCCGCACGCAATCTGGTACACCCGCAAGTCCCGAGGGAATCACGGCAGAAAGCGCGCGGGGTTGCTCGAAATCGCGAACATTTACGGGACCCACGGGTGTACGGGGCGGAGAATAGCAGGCGGACGAGTGGCTGGCAAGGGCGAACGGAGAGGCGATAGAAGAGGGATTCTTGGGATAAATCGCGCCGTCATGCCGTCATAGTTCCAAGGTGCGCCCCATGCGCCCTGAGACACTTTGCGGAAATAACTAAATCATCGCGGCAGCGCGCGAGATTTTCTTTCCAGCAACCGCGAGCGTGTAGAAAAACAGTGGGGCCAAACCACGAAAAAAGAGGAAACCGCAAATGAACCAGCGCGAGCTATTGAAGCCGTTCCCGAGGGAGACCGAGGTCGACCGCGTCGATCCAAAGGCCAAGCCGACGATGCTCACACTATTAGTCAAGCTCGTGGCTTGCGCAGCAGCCGCGGCGCAGCTACTGACGTGCGATTTTCGTGGCAGCGTTGAATGGCATTCGGCGGCGAGGTTCACAAACAGGCCACACGCCAGACCGCCCGTAGCCAGCGCAACAAAAAACCGGGCCGACGAGGGGCAGGATCGTCGGCCCGGCGAATAGCGGGCATTGCTGCCCGTTGACTAAATCGTAAATGGCGGTCGCGGCGGATTCAACCAGGCCGCGTAGATCGCTTGGCAGTGGCCGTCCGCCTCGGCGTCGCCGGCGGTGCCGCGGCGTCGACTATCGCACGAATGCCGGCCCGGAGGGCTTCCGGCAATGCGCCCCAGGCCGTAGCAATAGCGAGCAAATCCGCATCAGCGTCAGAAAATGGCCCCGATTCTGGCCCCGATGTTTCAGGATTCGCTATTTTCCCGCATAATTCGCATAGGGTTCGAGTCCCCGAGCGGCCACTTTGTGACGGAGCCGAAGCCAAGACTGGAGCAGGCCATTCGGTCGAGGCAGTCATCCTGACGCCTTCCAGCGAACCCGTCCCCGGCGCCGGGCGGCGGGAAGTTGGACAACCGAGCCCGGCCGTGTTATGCTCCGAATTCCCGCCTGTTTCACGCCCCGCCAGTGAGGATTTTCTCCCATGTCACGCTCCCCTTCGCGGTGGTGCGCCACCGTTGGTGTCGCTGTTTTCGCCGGTCTTGCTTCGTCGTTCATCGTTGCTCCGGCGGTTGCCGCGGATTCTCCGGCCACGGCGTCGCAATCGGACACGGCCGGCTCGCCCCCTTATCCGCGCTCCACGGTGCCCGCCAACGGTAAACCGATTCACTTCAAGAAAACGGTGCTCGACACCAAATTTCGCGGCGAAGGTGTGGCCGTCGGCGATTTCAATCACGACGGCAAGCTCGACATCGCTGCCGGCAATGTCTACTACGCGGCGCCGGATTGGAAGATGCATGTGATCTACGGCACGGCGCCGAAGGATTTCGATCCGCACGGCTATAGCGATGAATTTATCGCCTTTGCCGACGACGTGAACCACGACGGTTGGACCGACTACATCGTGATCGGTTTCCCCGGGACGGCGGCGTATTGGTATGAAAACCCGAAGGGCGCGCCCGGCCCTTGGAAGCAGCATTTGATCGGCCCGGTGGCGAGCACGGAGAGCCCGCAATACCTCGATATCGACGGCAATGGCCATAAGGCCCTGCTAATGGCCGTGTCCGAGGGCCAGATGGCGATCGTGCGCCCCGATCCGAGCGATCCGAACAAGCCGTGGATCAACGAAGCCGTCTCGGTCAAGCATGCGCCGGGAACCGATCGGTTTTCGCACGGCATCGGGGCTGGCTCGATCCGCAACAATGGCCGCAACGATGTGCTGATTCCGGCGGGCTGGTGGGAATCGCCGGCCGATAAGAGCGAGCATCCGTGGAAGTTTCACAAGGCCGACTTCGGCAACGTTGCCGCGCAGATGTATGTGTTCGACTTCAACGGCGACGGATTGAACGACGTGCTCACTTCCAGCCCGCACGACTACGGAATCTGGTGGCACGAGCAGCTCAAAGACGGCGGCTGGAAAACGCACGAAATCGACAAGACGTTTTCACAATCGCACAGCCTCGTGCTCGCCGATCTCACCGGCGACGGGCTGCCGGGATTTGTCACCGGCAAACGCTGGTGGGCGCACGGCCCGAATGGCGACAAAGGCGCCGGCGAGCCGCAGGTGCTCTATTGGTACGAACTGCAGCGGCACGACGGCAAGGCCGAGTTCGTCCGCCACGAGATCGACAACCACAGCGGCGTCGGCACGCAGTTTCAAGTGATCGATATCAACGGCGACGGCCTGTTGGATATCGTGATTGCGAACAAAGCCGGCGTGTTTCTTTTCGAGCAGTATCGCGACTGAGGGCATCGCGATTGGCGACGGCTCCGGGGCAATCGGATCAAGACTGCCCGGCTTCGCGGATCTGTTCGAGCGACTTGCCAAGTCGCTTGCGCGTTCCCGGGGCGGTGGCGATTGCGCCGGCCGTTTCGGTGCTTGTTGCCGTTTCGAGGGCGATGGTTTGGCGCAGCGTGGCCGCGAGATGTTCGCCCAGATCTTCGCCGGCTTGGCGATTGCCCAATTCGGTAACGGCGTCGGAGAAGCCCAGGAGCACGCTGCGGCGCACTCCTTCTCGGATGAATGCAAAGAAACCCATCGTTGATCCCTCGCGTTGTTTCTCTCGTGTTTGCCGCGAATGCCGGGCGGTTGCGCCGGCGAATGAAGCGGGCCGGAATGGTATCGCGACGCGGCCGAAGCGAAAAGAGCAATCCTTGGCTCGACGAATCCGCGCGAATGGGCCGAATCCGTAGCGGCCCGAATTTGCATTTGCGGCAATTCGCCTATTTCCCCGCAATTTCTAACCGCTCTTCCACTCCCGGAAATGCCGAGCGATTCGTGCGTCGAGATCGGAAATGCGGCTTTCGAGCCGTGTGCTGAGGCGGTCGGTGGGCTTGCGATCGCGAATGTCGCCGAGATAGCGGACCAGTTCGTCGTGCGCTTCCGGCGGGCCGTTGAGCAGGAAATGCACCCAAGCCCAAGAATTGCGATATTCGCTGATGCCCATTTGCCGCAGATCGCGCTTCTGCTCGAGCACCGACAGCTTGGTAAGCTGGCCGAGTTCGGCCTCGCGCCTGACGGTCTTCAGATACGGATGGCCGTCGATGCGCTTATCTCGCGGCATTTCGAAATACTTGGCCAGCCCTTCGTCGAGCCAGAGGGGCACTCGCGGGAGGCTGCCGTGCAACAGGGCATGTGTCGCTTCGTGGCGCAGATCGATCTCAAAATCGGGGCCGACCTGGGCAAACATTTCCCCCGGCCCGCGATCCTTGATATACATCGCCCGCCGGTACGGCACCTGCGGATAGCGCGAATTCAGATACTGCACATACGCATCCGGATACGCAAATAAATACAATTCGATCGGCTCGTGCGTCGGTTCGACTTCCAGCGCGCGAACCAGGTCCGACTGCAAATAAGCCAGATCGTCGAGCAGCGGTTGATACGGGTCGAGATGGAAATCGGCGTGGCAGTGAAACGGTTCGGCCAGCCGCTGGTCGACCCAATCCTCGGCCCGCAACAGCGACGCCGCGCCCGCGGCGGCAAAGAAAGCGAGAACCAAAGCCAAGCGGCATGGCAGCGGCAAGCGAAGTTTGCCATTGCCGAACGGTGAGCCGGCGTCGCGCATGCGATTCCATCCTTGGTGGCGGTCTCTTGGCACGGGCGACTGGCCCGCACCGCAATCGTTCCTTCGACCGGGCGGATGATAGCTGCTGCATTGGAAAAACGTCAAGCGGACTTTTGCTAGCGTCGGCGGTGGTATACTGACGTGCTCAAGATGAACTGGAAATTGAAGACGGTTTCGGCTGAAGACGGTTTTGGGTGCCATGCCCACCACCCTGAGTGGAACCTCCAGCGGCGTGCGTCCCTCGCTAACGCTTCGGGCTACAATGCAATCGCCGGTGTGCCACTGGCCAGCGCAGTCGGCCAGTGGGCATGTGGAGCGATCGAGAGCTTAGACCGAAACATGCCCATGTAAAACGGTGGGCATGGCACACGGCGGAAGTGATTTCGTCTGTCACGGATTCCCTCGCTAACGCTGCGGGCTTGTGTGCCGATCCGGCGAGTTTGAAGCAAAAAGATCGGGTTGTTTGAAAGCGAACGATGCGCGAACCGGAATTTATTTTTGTCACCTGCCAGATCGGCGCCGAAGCGGCGGTGAAGGGAGAACTTGCCCGCGATTGGCCGGGGCTGCGTTTTGCCTATTCGCGTCCAGGATTCTTGACGTTCAAACTCGCGGGAGAGCATGGAATCGACGATCGCTGTTTGCTCGGCTCGGTGTTTGTCCGCGCCGCGGCGCTGAGCTTGGGCAAAGCAACCGGAGAGACATTGAACGAGCGGGCCCGCAGCGTTTGGCAATTGTCGGCAGGCCACGCGATCGATCGGCTGCACGTTTGGCAGCGGGATCTGGTTTCGCCGGACCACCGCAGCGCGAAACAAGCGGAGCCGCCGCCGCTGGTGGCAGAAGTGCGCGATGCGATTCTACGCTCGGCGCCGTCGAACGTGAATGGCGATCCGAAGGCCGTGAGCGCCGGCTCGCCACTCCTCGATCGAACGCGTCCTGGCGACTTGGTGCTCGATTGCGTGCTGGTCGCGCCGGAGCAATGGTGGGTCGGATTGCACCGGGTTTCGGGCACGGCAAGTTGCTGGCCCGGCGGATTGTTTTGGGAGCCGTTGCCGCTCGACGCCGTCAGCCGGGCCTATTTGAAAATGGACGAAGCGCTGGCCTGGTCGGGCTTGCCCGTCGAGCGCGGGGATGTGTGTGTCGAGATCGGCAGCGCGCCTGGCGGGGCAAGCCAAGCGCTCTTGAACCGCGGTTTGCATGTGATCGGCATCGATCCGGCCGACATGGACCCGCGCGTCGTTTCGCATCCGCATTTCGAGCATTGGAAGAAACGTGGTGCCGACGTTCGCCGCCGCGAGTTCCGCAAAGTTCGCTGGCTGACCGCCGATATGAACGTCGCCCCGCGCTACACGCTCGACACCGTCGAAGCAATCGTCACACACCGCGAAGTCCACATCGAAGGGCTGCTGCTGACGCTCAAATTGATGGACGGCGCCCCGGCGCTCGCCGTGCCCGAGTATCTCGAGCGCGTGCGCTCGTGGGGATATTCGCAAGTCGCCGCCCGGCAATTGCACCACAATCGTCACGATTTCTGCCTGGCGGCGACGACCGGCCGCGTGCGGAAAAAAAAGGCCGTTACCGCTCGCGTGGTCAAAAGGCTCGGCAGAGCGGCCCGGCATCGATGACGAGAAGCGAAATCGCAAGCGAGCCGCAACCGCGAAGCCGGCTTGGATCACGGGAATTTCTTGCGGATTTGCCGCTCCGCCCAATTGATGACTCGCTCTGCGATCCGCACACCTCGCGCGTGTTGCGCCTTTGTCACCGGAGGGGAACGACCCGGATAACGCGCGATAACAGCATATCGGGTAAGTTGATCGGCCTGCAAGAGATACTTGGGCACCGAGACGCCCGCGTTTGCCAGCTCGGTCAGCAATCGTCCCAGGTCGTGGATGTATTGGAACTTTGCCTCGCGAAGAATGAAGACGGCTTTGATGGCCTTCTCTGTCTGGTGATCCACCCTGCATTGCGGGCAGGAAAAGTCGTGTATGTCGCGTAAGCGATTCGCTCCTCCCGATCCACGCGAGTGGTTACGCCGCGCCCAGCTCAATTCTCGAAACGTTTTGCCAGCGGCCGACTTCGAAGACTACTGTTCTGACGCCCAGCAGGCAGCCGGAATCGCATTTTCGACACGTGCGCGATCGAACTTGCCCCCCCTTGATGACCAATAGGCCAACGTCGCTGTAGCGCCCCATCGTGCCTCGATCAGCCGATCCGAAAAGGATGATTTTTTTCCGGCCGCGCCGCCGCAACGACGCGCCGCACGATGTCCCGCAGCACCGCGGGCGGCAGCTTTTTTCGCGGTTGACTTGCGGTGCTTGCGGCGCGATCCGTGGTCATGGCTCCAGCCGCCAAGTGGCCGAGTCGGCGAAGTTCGCAAAGTCGTGGGACCGCCCGATTATAATCGCCAGCCGAGGCAGATTTGCAGATCTTGGCCAATCACCGGCACGGCAATGGCGCTATTGCTCGACAAACCGCCGGTAGAGCTGCGCGTATGTGCCGCCGAGGGCCAGCAGCTCCGCGTGGCGGCCGCGTTCGACGATTTTACCGTTGTCGAGCACCAGCACCTGGTCGGCATGCCGCACCGTGCTGAGCCTGTGGGCGACGACAAAGCTCGTGCGGCCTTCGAGCAATAAGTTCAATGCTCGCTGGATGCGCGCTTCCGTGATTGTGTCGACGCTGCTCGTGGCTTCGTCGAGGATCAGGATTCGCGGGTCGGCCAGCATCGCTCGGGCGAAGCAGACGACCTGCCGCTGTCCGAGCGACAAGTTGCCGCCGCGCTCGCCGACCGCGGTGGCCATTCCTTCCGGCAGGCCCTCGATCAGGTCGAGGCAATCGAGCCGCCGCACGGCTTCGAACACTTCTTCGTCGGTCGCCTCGGGCCGGCCCACGCGGATGTTTTCCAGCACGGAATCGCTGAACAAGAAATTGTTTTGCAGCACGATGCCGATCTGCCGATGCAGCGAGCTGCTCGTGGTCTGGCAAATGTCGCGGCCATCGATCAGCAACTGGCCGGCAGTGGGCAGATAGAATTTGGCGATTAGATTGATGATCGACGTTTTGCCGCTGCCGGTGTGACCCACCAGGGCGATCATTTCGCCCGGCTCGGCAATGAAATTGACGCCGTGCAACACCAGCCGCTTCGGATCGTAGCCGAACGAAAGATCGTGAAACTCGATGCGGCCGCGGATCGGTTCGAGGTCGGTAGCGGTCGGGGCGTCGCTCCAATCGGCGGGCGTGTCCAGGAGCAGGAACACGCGCTCCGAGGCGGCCATGGCCGTCAGGGCCTGATTGTATTGATTGCCGAGCGTCGAGATCGGAGAGAAAAACATTGATGCCATGAACAAAAACCCGAGCAAATTGCCGACGTCGGTCGGCGCGCCGGGCAAGAGCGCCTTGTAGCCGCCGACGAGCAACAACGCGGCGACGAAAAACTGATTGTTCAAATCCAATAGCGGCAGGAACAGTCCTTGAGCGCGGTTCAGCACGGCGTTGTATTGGGCGTGGTCGGCCACGAGTTCGCCGAACATCTGGCCATTGGTGTCTTGCCGCACATAGCCCTGCGTCAGGCGAATGCCGTTGACGCTCTCGGCCAGCGTTGCCGTCACGCGGCTGAACGATTCGCGCAACCGCCGCAGGGCGATGCTCATCTTGCGGCGAAAATAATGATTGATCGCCGCGAGCACCGGCACTAGCGGCAGCACCATCAAAAACAGCGTCGAATCGAACCACAGCATGCACCCCGCGGCCACGGCCATCTGCCCCAGCGACACGAGGCTGACAAACAGCACTTCTTGAATTCCCATCCGCACGTCTTCCACGTCGGAACTCATGCGGCTGATGATGCGGCCCAGCTTGGTGCGATTGAAAAAGCTCATCGGCAACGTTTGCAGATGCGCGAAAATCTGATTGCGCAAGTCGAACACCACCGATTCACCCAATTCGAGCGCAAGCCGCTGCCGGAAGTGCATGACGAACTGCGTGCTGATCGCCAGGGCGAGAAATGCGACCGCGCCGATTGCGATTCCCGAAGTGCTCCCGCCCGCGACCGGCCCTTTGATCACTGCGGCGGTCAACCACGTCAGAGCCGGCAATTGGATCGCACGAAACAGCACGCACAAGAGCAGCCAATTGCGCTTCGTGGCGTATGGCCCGGTGTATGAAAGCAGCCGCACGATCAGCCGAATATCCAGCGGCCGAGTATCCGCTTCGTACGAATCGTTGCGATCCACGCGCGTCAGCGTTCGATCGACGGTGTAGGTGGTTGCAGACGACATTCGTTAGACGACTCGGTTTTCTCTGCCGATAAGTTGTACGACGCGACACCGCAAGCGAGCCGCGACGCATTCCGTCCTCGCCCGTCCCTCGTCCCTCGCCCCTTTCCTCACGCTGCCGGCATCGCCGCTCCCGCATCGGCCGCTTGCAGCCGGGCGCTGGCCAGATAATGTCCATCGCCTACCAGCAACTGCTGATGCGTGCCGCGCTGCACGATTCGGCCATGATCGAGCACGATCACCATGTCGGCCCGGCGAAGCGTGCTCAAGCGGTGCGCGATCACGAACGTGGTGCGGCCGCGCATTGCAGATTCCATCGCGGCCAGGATTTCGTGCTCCGTACCGGGATCGATCGATGCCAGCGCGTCGTCCAGAATCAGAATCGGGGGCTCGAGCAGGATCGCCCGGGCGATCGCCAATCGTTGCCGCTGCCCGCCCGACAGATTGCAGCCATGCTCGCCGATGACGGTGTTGTAGCCTTCCGGCAATTTGGAAATGAATTCGTCGGCGGCGGCGATGCGGGCCGCGCGCTGAATCTGGGCGAATGTGGCATCCGGTTGGCCGAAGGCGATGTTCGACGCCACGGTGTTGCTGAACAAAAAGCTTTCCTGAAACACCAGCCCGACGTTTCGCCGCAGGTGGTCTAATTCCCAATCGCGCACATCGACGCCATCGACGATCACGCGGCCGAACGTCGCGTCGTAAAATCGCGGAATCAGGCTGAGCAGCGTCGTTTTGCCAGCCCCCGTGGCCCCGACGACGGCGACGCGTTGCCCCGGCCGCACATCAAGCGAAATCTCCTCGATCACGTTCGATTCCGGCCGATAGCCGAACGCAACATTGTCGAACCGCACCGCGCCGCGGCTTTTCGCCGGACGCACCGGTTGCGGCGGGTTTTCCACCTCCAGCGGCGCATCGAGAATCTCGAACACGCGCTCCGCCCCGGTCAGGCTGGCCTGGATGCTGTTGGCGATGTTCGTCACTTGGCTAACTTGATTGGCAAATTGATGCAACAGATTGGCGAACACGAACAGCCCGCCGCCGAGCGCGATCTGCCCGTGGATCACCAGCCATCCGCCGTAGCCGAGCAGCACGACCATGTTCAATTGCGTGAGCAAACCCATCACAGGCTGAAAAATGCTGATCCGGCCGAAGATCCAGTGCATCTGGTCGCGAGCGGCACGGTTGGCGGTCGTGAATTTTTCGATCTCGAGCCGTTCGCGGCCGAAGCCTTTAATCACCGGCACGCCCTGTATATTCTCCGAAAGCACCAGCACCAGCCGATCGATCAACTCGCTGCTGCGCAAATAGGCCGGCCGAACCGTGCGTGAAAATCGCACCGCGGCCCACCACAACAGCGGCGTCGTGGCGAGGCAGGCGAGCGTCAGCAGCACGTGCACCGATAGCATGTAGGCCAGATAAACGGTCAGCGAAAGCGCCACCGTCAGCACCTGGATGATCACCCCGTCGATAAACATTCGCACGGCCTGCACGTCGCCGGCGACTCGATTGATGATCGAGCCGCTCTGATTGGCGTCGAAGAAGCGGAAGCTAAGCCGTTGCAATTTGTCATAGACTTCGGTGCGCAACTGCACCACGATCCTCAGCACGAGATTCGACACGGTGATCGCGGCGCGAAATCGCAGCGCGGCATGCATGAGCGCGAGACCCAGAATCGTGCCGGCGATCAAGGCCACTTGCCCGAGCGGCGACAAACCGGCGGGCGTCCAGCCGAAAGGCCAACGAAGCGGAATACTGCCGGGCAAAACATGATGCCGAATCACGTCGATGCCCAAGCCGGTCAGCCCGAGTTGCGCCAGCGCGAGCACCACCAGCAGCACCTGCTCGCCGACCACATGGACGCAACCCAAACGGTGGCGCCATGCCAGCCCGAGCAGGCGGCGGATCAAGATCCCGTTCGAAAATTCTTTTTGCGGTGGGCTCAACGGCAATGTCGCGGTCTTTAAAGTCTTGGTGCAATCGAGCGGCACATCCAACGCCGGCGCAGCAGCAGTCGCATGCTGGCCGCAAAGGCAGCTAGAACATCACGACCGCGTCGCGGTCCCAAGATCGAAGCAAAGCGGCGGGCGGCGCGCGGAAAGGTCGCTCGCGGCGGCTGGCTGGTGGGGCCGGCTTCGCAAACAAGACTTTCCGAAGGTAGGACAAATACGGAGAATCGTGTCGATTATACTGTGAATTAAGCATCGCCGACAGGATCATCGCTGCCGGGTAGGGGTATCGGCGCCACGCGCTGCGACCGCCGAACCGTACCAAACTTTGGCCGATCGGAAAACGCCGATTCTCGACTGGTTTTTGCTTGTGCCAGCCTTTGGTTGATACGATGTTGCACGACGGTTAGGACACTCGCGGTCGCCAAAGGCTCGGGTTGCTGTTTTTTTCCTTCGCGGCGCGGCAGAACCGACTTTCCATGGATCATTTCCTCCGCGGAGCGCAAGTCGTTCTGCACGATTTCTGGCAGTACGTATTCACCGGCGGAATGCTGATCGCCACGATCGTCGCCTCTTGCCATGCCGCGCTGACGAAACGGAATGTCCGCGGGGCCATTGGTTGGGTCGGCATCATCTGGCTTGTGCCGATCGTCGGCGTCGCGCTTTATGCCCTGCTAGGCATCAATCGCATCAAGCGCCGCGGAACCCTGCTGCGCAGCGGGCAATATCGGGCCGAGCCGCGCGCGCTCGAGCGCGAGGTGCCAGCCGAACAGCTCGAAAAAACGCTCACCGCTCACAACCACCACATGCGAACCCTCGTCGAACTGGTCGGCCGGGTCACCCACCGGCCGCTGTTGGCGGGCAACCGCATCGAAACGCTGGCGGGCGGCGATGCCGCCTATCCCGCGATGCTCGCCGCCATCGACGCCGCCACGCAATCCGTCTCACTGATGAGCTACATCTTCGACAACGATCGCCTGGGCCAGCGTTTCGTCGATGCCTTGAAAGGGGCGGTCGAGCGCGGCGTCGAAGTTCGCGTGTTGGTCGACGCAATCGGGTCGCGCTACAGCTTTCCTTCGATCATCGGCAAGCTGGTGCGGGCCGGCATCCGGGCCGAAAGGTTTTTGGAATCCCTTTTGCCCGGCTATTTCGCCTATGCCAATTTGCGCAACCACCGGAAGATCATGGTGGTCGATGGCCGGATCGGTTTCACCGGCGGGTTGAATATCCGTGCGGCGGAAATGCTTTCGCTTCACACCAGATCGCCGATTCAGGATCTGCACTTCCGTCTGACCGGCCCGGTCGTGCTGCAATTGCAGGAGGTGTTTGCCGAAGATTGGTCGTTTGCCACGAAAGAAGTCCTGTCGGGAGAGCAATGGTTTCCACCGGCAAAGGAGGCGGGAACAGCGCTTGCCCGCGGGATTCGCTCGGGGCCGGATGAAGATCTTGGCGAAATATCGCTGGTGCTCGCTGGGGCGCTATCGTGCGCCCATTCGAGCGTCGCGCTGCTGACGCCCTATTTTCTGCCTGATGAGACATTGATGTCGGCCTTGAACGTGGCGGCGATGCGCGGCGTCCAGGTCGATATCATCCTGCCTAGCAAAAATAATCTGGCACTGGTGCAGTGGGCCTCGACGGCATCGCTTCCGGAACTACTCGAGCATGGTTGCCGGGTTTGGCTATCGCCGCCGCCTTTCGACCATACGAAACTGCTGCTGGTCGACAATCTGTGGAGCCTGGTCGGTTCGAGCAATTGGGACCCGCGCAGTTTGCGGCTGAATTTCGAATTCAATGTGGAATGCTACGATCGCGATTTGGCGAAATCGCTCGGCGAAATGGTGGCCCACAAGCGGAGCGTCGCGCGGCAACTGTCGCCGGTCGACATCAATGGCCGCGCGCTGCCGCTCCGCCTGCGCGATGGCATCGCCCGGCTGCTGTCGCCGTATCTGTGAGAAGGGGCGAGGGGGCGGCGGCCTCCCGCTCACGGCATCTTCGAGCCGCCGATCGGGGTAATTTGACGTAGCAGCCAGACCCCATGTGCCGCCAACGGCAGAGCCGGCCGCGGCCAATGTTGGCGGCACACCCGCCAAGTTCATCTAGGCGACGCTGAATGAAGGCGGGCCCGCATGATGGCTTTCCGCTCACAAAAAGTTCAGAAGACAGGATTGAACGGGCGGCGATCAAGTTTCTTCGCGTTTGGCCTTCCAGTTGCTAATGCCGCTGGATGATTTCCCTGGCTCGCCGAAAAAATCTTGGGCAGACGAAAGAATTCGGCCGTTTTTCGAATGAGCCCGCTTGACAAGCCAGTAATACGTTTGTAATAAATGTATTAACGGCGCAGGCGATTGTGGATTAAACGCTCGGCCTTTTACTGGGATGCCCGCTTCAAGGTCAAAAACCCCTGCAAGGAGAACGGCGATGACCAATCGACACAGGACGGTGCTGGCCACGCTAGCTGCGATGATGACGTTGGCGGTTGCGACTCCGGCACTGGCCCATCCGGGCCATGGCGGTCACGAATTCGCCGATGGCTGGGCGCATCCGTTCAGCGGGCTCGATCATTTGCTGGCGATGATTGCCGTCGGGTTGCTGGCTGTGCGGATGGGTGGCAAGGCGATTTGGATCATGCCCTGCACCTTCATCGCCGCGATGCTGGCCGGTGGCGGATTGGCCGCGTTGGGCGTTCCGATGCCGGGCGCGGAGTGGTGGATCGCCGCGTCGGTGTTGGCGCTGGGAGTGATGGTCGCCGCGACCGGGGTGATTCCGCTGAAATATGGGGCGGCATTGGTGGCCCTATTTGCCGTCTTCCACGGCCATGCGCATGTGCACGAGTTGCTGGGAAGCTCGGCCGCGGCATCGATCGCGCCCTACGCGATCGGTTTCGTCTTGGCGACCGCCATCTTGCACGCCAGCGGGATTGCGATCGGCCTTGGACTTCGCCGATGGGGCCAGCCGATGGCGATGCGTGTCGCCGGCGGCATGATCACCGCCGCAGGTCTCTTGATCCTATGCGGCATCATCCAGGTCTGAAAAATGCCGAATGCCGAATGACTTGAAGAATGAAGAATGAAGAATGAAGAATGACGAATGACGAATGACGAATTCGCGCTGATCCGATCCACGCCAACGATTCGCGATAATCACTAGCCCGAAGCGTTAGCGAGGACGCGAGCCGAAACGCCCAAGCTATCTCGTGCGGGCGTCAGCCGTTGTTATTTAGGTCATCCGTCATTCATTAGGCATTCGTGCATCGTCATTCGTCATGGCGCCTAGGGTGTCGCCTGCGCGTTGGCCAGCACAAGCTGTCCCTGCCGAATGCCCTTCAGACCTTTGAGCTGCGAGGCGACATGCCGCAGCTTGCCGGCCTTTCCACGCAGAATGATCACCTCGAGGCAGGTGTCGTGGTCGAGATGGACGTGGGTCGTGGCGACGACCAAGTCGGTATGCTCGTGCTGCAAGTGGAGCAGCGAATCGGCGAGATTGGCTCGATGATGGTCGTAAACGATCGTGAGTGTGGCGGCCGTTTCATGGTCGTCGGATTCCCAAGCCTGGGCCGTCAGCGTTTGACGGAATATCTGCCGGATCGCTTCGCTCCGCGTGGCGAAGTGGTTTTCCTTGCAATAGCGATCGAATTCGTCGAGCAACTCGCCTTCGATCGAAACGCTGAATCGAACGATGTTTTCCATGAGACCGGAAGGGTGGGACGCCAAAACTGTCTGTCAAATGTCGTACAGCGCGCTGAACTTGCCGCGTAGATGTGCCAGCAGCGGTTCGTGCGATAGGGGCTTGCCGGTTACGCGCTCGACCAAATCGGCCGCCGTATAACATCGGCCGGCGCGATGAATTTTGGTCCGCAGCCAGTCGAGCAGTGCGGCGAAATCGCCCCGGGCAAACGGCGCCGCCAAGCCGCCGAGATCGCGGTCGGCGGCCTCGAAAAATTGCGATGCGAACAAGTTTCCCAGCGAATACGTCGGAAAATATCCGATCAGGCCCGCGCTCCAGTGCACGTCCTGCAGCACGCCGTCGCGATCGTCGGGCGGCACGATGCCCAGCAATTGCCGATATTTTTCATTCCAAGCGCCGGGCAAATCGGCGACCGATAATTCGTCGTTCAACAGCGCCTGTTCCAATTCGAAGCGAATGATGATGTGCAGGTTGTAGGTCGCTTCATCGGCTTCGACACGAATCAGCGACGGACGCACGTCGTTGATGGCGAAATAGAAATCGGCCAGCGATGTTTCGGCAAGCGCCTCGGGAAATGCCTGCTGCGCTTGCGGGAAGAAATGCATCCAAAACGCCCGGCTGCGGCCCACCAGGTTCTCCCACATCCGCGATTGCGATTCGTGAACGCCCAGCGAAACGGAATCGCCCGGGGGCAGACCGAAAAAGTCGGACCGCAAACCCTGTTCGTACAGCCCGTGGCCGGCTTCGTGCAGCACCCCGAAAAACGCGCCGGGAAAATGATGCTCGTCGTATCGGGTGGTCAGGCGGCAATCGTTCGGGCCGAGATGCGTGCAGAACGGATGGGCCGTTACGTCGAGCCGGCCCCGTCGAAAGTCGAAGCCGATCGCCGCGGCAGCCGCCTCGCCGAAATGGCGCTGCGCGTCGATCGGATAATGCCGCGCGAGGATGCCGACGTTCGGCTCCCGTCCGCTTTCGGCGATCGCTGCCACAAGCGGCGCCAGCCGCTGCCGCAGCGCCGACAACACTGCCGCGATTCGCGAAGTTGATCCGCCGGGCTCGAAATCGTCCAGCAGCGCATCGTAGCGGCATTCGGGATAGCCCAGGGCATCGGCTTGTTCGCGCTTCAGCCGGACAATTTTTTCCAGCATCGGGCGGAACGAAGCGAAATCATTGTCGGCTCGAGCCGAAACCCAGGCTTGCTGGCCCAGCGTCGTGGTTCGGGCCAATTCTTCCACCAGCGCTTGCGGCAACTTCACGACCTTGTCGTACTGCCGCTTCAGTTCGTGAATCGTTGCGCCGGTGTCGGAATGACGGTCGGCCGCCAACGGGCTGACGAGCAATTCATCAAGCCACCCGCCGACGTGAGGATCGGTGCGGCGCTCGTGAATCAAGCCGGCCAACAGCGTGATCTGCTCGGCGCGGTAGGCGCCGGCCTGGGCGGGGAGATAGGTGCGCTCGTCCCAGTCCAGCACGGATTCGACCGCCGACAGCAGCCCCGTTTGCCGGGCATGCGATACCAATTGTTCGTAAGCTGCGAGATGAGCGTCTGCCATACTGCGAGCGTAACGGGCGAGCCCGTGGTTCGCAAGCACCGTGCCGGCGTCGCGCCAAGCCCGGCGGAACCGATCTCGTGAAAGCCGTTTTTCAAAGCGGGCAGAGGGGACAGTCTCCAGCGGTTCTGGAACTGTGTCTACCGCGGCACGATCAGCCGCGACTGGATCAACGCGAAGATGCTTCGTGCGACCTCGTCTTTCGAGCCTGCCAGTGCGGCCACCACGCGGCCCGACCGATCGAGAATTTCCACCGTATTATCGGTCGCTCCGATCGCCGCGACTCCGTTGACGACGATCAGATCGCAGTGTTTCTGCTCCAATTTCGCCATTGCGCGGAGATGATGGTCTTCGGTTTCGAGCGCAAAACCGACCAGCCATTGGCCGGAGCGGCGGCCGGCGGCGACCGAGGCCACGATGTCGGGGGTTTCGTGCAGTTCCAACTGCAAGGGAGCGCCCGATTTGCGAATCTTTCGCGGCTCGATATGCGCCGGCCGATAGTCGCACGGAGCGGCGACGCCGATTAGTCCGTCGCAACGGCCAAAATGATCGCGGCAAGCGGCGAGCATTTCATCGGTCGAAACGACGCGAATCACCTCCGCCGCTTGTGGATATTCCACTTCTACCGGCCCCGACACGATCAGCACTTCATGCCCCGCATCCATCGCCGCGGCCGCCAACGCCCGGCCCATCCTACCGGTCGAGGCGTTCGACAAATATCGCACCGGATCGAGATGCTCGCGCGTCGGCCCGGCGGTGATGAGAATGCGCGCCATTGGTCGTTTCCCGCTGCGCCGTGGGCGATTTTGTATTTGCGCCGGAAGCGCTAGCAACGGTGGTTCGTTAGGCGCCCTTGCTTGCGCTGCGGGCTAACCCGCCAACAGACGCTCGATCGCGGACTGGATTTGCTCGGGGTCGGCCATGCGGCCGGGGCCGGTCGTGCGGCAACTGAGCCAACCCTCGTCGGGCCCGACAAGTTCGACGCCGTCGCTGCGAAGTATTTCGGCATTCCGCTGCACGGCCGGATGTTGCCACATGCGGTCGTTCATCGCCGGGGCAAGCAGCACGCGTCCTTTGAACGCCAAATAGACCGTGCCGAGCAGATCGCCGCTCAGCCCATGTGCGGCCTTGGCCATGAAATTCGCCGTCGCGGGAGCGACACAAAGCAGATCGGCGGCGGCCAAATCAATGTGCGAACCGAGTGGATGGCGGGCATTGCCGAACATCCGCCGCAGCACCGGCCGGCCGGTCAATGCGGCGAATGTGTCGGGGCCGACGAATTTTTCGGCCGCTCGCGTCATCACCACATCGACCTGAGCGCCGCTTTGCACGAGCCGGCTTACCAGTGCCGCCGTTTTATAGGCGGCAATTCCACCGGTAACGCCGACCACCAAGCGACGTCCGTTCATAGGTTCGTCAGATCAAGATCGGGCAGGCCGCCCCCTTCATCGTGCTGGCCGGTGATGCGGAGATTCGACGACGTGTCGAGATAGATCTTGTCTTGAATGATCTCTTGGATCACGAGTTCGAGCTTGTTGTCGGTGTCCATGTCCACCAGCGGGCGGCTGCCGCCGTTGATAGCCACCAGGCGCTTCTGGATCAATGTCGACAGCTTGAACCGGCCGCCGACCTTATTGACGATCGCCTCTTCGCGGAGTTCATCGAGCATGCGGTTTCAATCTCCCGGGCTACTGCTGAAGGTAAAAACGCCGTGGTTATATGTTCTTCGTGTGCCACTGGCCCTGCCAGTGCTGCCGACCAGATCGTGTTGTTGTACCGCCTGCCGCAGCGAAAGCGCCAATTCTATCGCGCGGCCGGCACTGTGTTATCGTATGCCCCTTCCGCTTTCAATATCTCGCAAATTTCGCCCACCGCTTCTTCGACCGAGCGATTGACCACTTGATACCGGTAACGGCCGGCAATCGCGATCTCGCGGCGAGCCACTTCCAACCGGCGGCGCACGGCCTCTTCCGACTCGGTGTTTCGCCCCCGCAGCCGGCGCTCCAACTCCTCCGGCGACTCGGGTTGGATAAAGATCGTCAGTGCGTCGGGGTATTGTTCGAGAACCGCGAGCGCGCCCTGAACGTCAATCTCTAAGACTACCCACTTCCCCGCTGCCAATCTAGGGGCAACTTCGCTTCGCAGGGTGCCGTACCAGTAGCCACGGCCGAACACTTCGCAGCATTCCAGAAACTCCCCCGCCTCGCGGCGCCGGGCAAACTCCTCGGGCGGGAGAAAATGATAGTCGCGACCATCGACCTCACCGGGACGGGGAGGCCGGGTCGTGGCCGAAACACTCGCCACCAGCCGCGAGCAGCGCGGATAGACCTGCCCGACCACGGTCGTCTTGCCGACGCCCGACGGTCCCGAGATCACCACCAATCGACCGGCCGAGGATTCAGGCATGCGCTCTATTCTACGTTTTGAATCATCTCGCGGAGCCGCTCGACCGCCGTTTTGATTTCAATGACGTGCCGGGCGATTTCGATATCGCTGCTTTTCGAGCCGATCGTGTTCACTTCCCGAAAGATTTCCTGGGTAAGAAATTCTAGCTTGCGGCCGGAGCTTTCCTTCAGTTCCATGATCGTTTCGTACTGCTCCAAATGGCTGCGCAGACGCACGATTTCTTCGGAAATGTCGGACCGCTCGGCGAAAATGCTGATCTCTCGAATCACATCCGCAGACTCGAGGGCCACGTCGTGATCGGAGAGGATTTTTTTCAATCGCTCTTCGAGCCGGTTGCGGTAGGTTTCGATGGCCAGCGGCGCCCGGACGCCAATCTGCGCCAATTCGGCGCCGATCGCGCGGCAGTTCGACCGCATGTCGTTGGCCATCGCCTGGCCTTCGTCCTGGCGCATGCGGGCCAGGTTGTCCATTGCCGCCGCGAGGACGGTCGAGATCGAAGGCCAATCGTCGTGAGCGTTGCCGGCAGGAAGTTTGCCCTCGTCCACCACGCCGGGGAGCACCAGCAACGTTTCCAGCGCGGTCGGGCGCGGCAAATTCCATTGCGACGGAAGTTCGTTCAACTGCCGCCAATATGCCAGGAGCGCCGGCGTGTTGATTCGAAACGCATCGGCAGCCGCGGGGCGATCGACGCGCAGGTTTACCTGCACCGTGCCGCGCTTGATTCGCTCGCGAACCAGGCCCTCGATCTGCGATTCAAGGGCTGCGTGCCATTCGCCGGTACGGATCGCGATTTTGAAATAGCGGCTGTTGATCGTGCGCACTTCGACCGCGATCGACAAGCCGCCGTCTTGCCGCCGAGCCTCGCCGAAACCTGTCATGCTGAGGAGCAATTTTCCGACTCCGTTTGGACCGCGGCCATCGGCCGTCGGAGAGAAATGCAACGCACGAGAGGGAAGCCAATCTACCTACTTACCCGCGGGAGTAACGGGGGCCGTTGTTTTGCCTGCAGGCGCTGGCGTCGCTGTAGGCGCTGGCGTGGGCGGAGTGGCAGGCGTGGATGCTGGTGCTGCGTTGCCGCTGGCCGGACTTGTGCCGCTCGGGGTTGCTGTGCCGCTCGTTTTTCCGTTGGTTCCGCTTTCGCTGGTCGGGGGCGTGGTGGTCGATCCGCCAGGAGTTGCCGGAGCCGTCTGGTCACTAGAATTGGTGAACCTTGTGCTGCTCGACGACAGCACCCGCAGCGCCACGATGCAGAGCAGGATCCAAAACGCCGCCAAGCCGATCGTAATCTTCGTGAATAGATCGCCGGCCTTGGTTCCGAATGCACTCTGCCCTCCGGCGCCACCGAGTGCTCCGGCCAAGCCGCCGCCGCGACCACGCTGGATCAGCACCACAATAATCAGCACGATCGCGGTGAACGACAGGAAGAATCCGAAAAACGTCGACATGTCCACTCCATTTCCGTTGGATTGAAATTGCTTGACGCCGGTGATTGGCGGATCATAGCAACCCGGCCCGGATTATTCATAGTAGCTCCACTAGCCCGAAGCGTTAGCGAGGGATCGCCGCGAGCGATTTCTCCCTCGCTAACGCTTCGGGCTACTGTTTCGCAGCATATTTCACTTGGCTGCCGCGGCAATCCCGCAAAAATCGGCCACTTTCAGGCAGGCGCCGCCGACCAGCGCTCCGTCGATGTCCGGTTGGGCCAACAGGGAGGCAGCATTGTCGGGCTTGACGCTGCCGCCGTATTGAATCCGCACCGCCATCGCAAGCTCCGCATTGTATCGCTCCGCAAGCATTTTGCGAAGATCATGATGCACTTCTTGGGCTTGCTCGGGCGTGGCGACCTTTCCGGTTCCGATGGCCCAAACCGGCTCGTAGGCAATCACCAACCGGCTGGCCTGCTCCTCCGACAGTTTCGCGAGCGAGCCATCGAATTGGCGCCGGATAACGTCGTGCGTGCGCCCCGCTTCGCGATCGGCCAAGAGCTCGCCGACGCAGACGATCGGTGTCAGGCCGGCGGCGAGCGCGGCCAGCAATTTTTGGTTCACCTCGGCGTCGGTTTCCTTGAAAATCTGCCGCCGTTCGCTATGCCCAAGAATGACGAACTTGCAGCCGAGGTCCAACAGCATTCCGGCGCTGATTTCGCCGGTGTAGGCGCCTTGCGGCTGGTGGTACATATTTTGGGCCCCCAACGCCACCGGGGCGTCGCCCAACGCCTGCCGCACCGCGTCGAGATAGACAAACGGCGGGCATACCACGAGATCGACATGTGGAAAATCGACCGAGCCCTTCGCCACCCCAGCGGCCAAGGCCACCGCGGCCGCGCGGTCCGTGTTCATCTTCCAATTGCCGGCAATCAGAGGGCGTCGCATGGGGGATGTCGGCTTTCGTGTCGGTAGAAATTGTTTGGTGCGAGGACGCCAGCGGGACGCCACAGCGGCGGAGCCGCAATCAACGTAGCAGGCACACTCCGTGTGCCGTCGGCGCTGCTCGGTGCGTGGCACGCCGCGGGGCGCAGACGGCACACGGACTGTGCCTGCTACGATAACGCGGCCATTGCCGGCGGCGCCGAAATCGTCTTGCCCAGCAGTTCCGCCAGCTTCCGGATCTGCTCGGCCAACGCCGCGTATTGATCGGGCAACAAGGCTTGCGGGCCATCGGAAAGGGCTTCTTCCGGGCAATCGTGAACTTCGATGTGCACGCCGTCGGCCCCGGCCGCAACGCCCGCCAACGCACAGGCCGGGATCAAATCGGGCCGGCCTGTCGCATGGCTCGGATCGACGATGATCGGCAAATGCGAAAGTGCATGCACGCTCGGCACCGCGGCGACATCGTATAAATTCCGCGTTGCATTGTCGAAGCCCTTTACCCCGCGCTCGCAGAGCACGACCATCGAATTACCCTGCGACAAAATGTATTCGGCGCTCATCAGCAGATCTTGAACCGTGGCGCTCATGCCGCGCTTGAGCAACACCGGCTTGTGCGTCTGGCCGACTTCCGTGAGCAGGACGAAATTTTGCATGTTGCGGGCGCCGATCTGGATCATGTCGGCATATTCGGCGACCAGCTCGACGCAGCGAGGGTCCATCACTTCCGTGACGATCGGCAGGCCATGCTTTTGCCCCGTTTCGCGAAGAATTTTGAGCCCTTCTTCGCCCATTCCTTGGTAGGCATACGGACTAGTGCGTGGCTTGAAAGCGCCGCCGCGCAGCAAGTTGGCCCCCGATTTCCGCACCGATGCCGCGATCCGATCCATGCGGGCCGGGTTTTCCACGGCACAAGGCCCGGCGATCATCGCCATGTATCCGCCGCCGATTTTCACGCCGCCGACGTCGATAATCGTCGGCTCCGGCTGGGCTTCGACGCTGGCCAATTTGTACGGCGGCAACACCGGGATGACTTCGACGACGCCGGAAATCGCCCGCAGCGGCGCGACATGCGCCTTGGCTTCATCTCCCAGCACGCCGATGATCGTGCGATACGTGCCGCGGCTGAGGTGCGTTCGCAGGCCCAGGGCTTCGACACGCTCGATGACGTGTTGCACTTGTTCGTCGGTGACGTGAGGTTTGAGGATGATGATCACGGTAGGAAGCGGTGCCTCGGTGGAAATTGGTGTTGATTCGACGCGCGAAACCGCCGGGGACCGTCCCCGTTTCGCGTAGTCTTCGGAGAAAAACGGGGACTGGCCCCTTCTGCCTCACCGAGGTTCGAGCCGTTATTTTGTTTATCTTAATCCACCGGGGCCGTTCTTGCGTAGGAGCCGAGCACCACCAATCGCACGCTGCGGCGGCCGACCTGCTCGATCGCCCTTTGCAAACGCTTGTCGGTCTGATGGCCTTCCAGCTCGACGAAAAACAGATAGCCGCCGTCGGATTGGGGAATCGGAAACGATTCGATCCAAGTGAGATTCAAGCGGTTGCGTTTGAATACCCCTAAGGCATCGGCAAGCGCGCCGGGCCGATGGTGAATCTCAAACATCAGCGCCGTTTTGTCGTTGCCGGTGCGGGTGCCGCAATGATCGCCGATCACGGCAAACCGGGTGGCATTGCCGGGGTTGTCTTCGATATTTTCGGCAAGGCTGTTGAGGCCATAATGGACGCCGGCTTGAAAGCTGGCAATGGCCGCAGCGCCCGGCTTGTCTTGGGCCAACTGTGCGGCGGTCGAAGTGCTGGTGACTTCGATGGTGCGGGCGGTCGGATGGTGTTTTGCTAGCCAATTGCGGCATTGCGACAGCGCTTGCGGCCGGCTGTAAATCTCCTGCACCTCTTCCCGCGCGCACCGGCCGAGCAAATGGTGATGGATTCGCAATTGCACTTCACCGCAGATTTTTACCGGCAGGCGGGTGAACATATCGAGCGTATCGGCGACACGGCCATCGGTCGAGTTTTCGATCGGCACGACGCCGAAATCGGCATGGCGGCGATTCACTTCTTCGAACACCGCCGCGAAATTGCCGACTCCGACCAGTTCCACCGCTTGCCCAAAGCGATGGATCGCCGCCAAATGACTGTAGCTATACGCCGGCCCCAGGTAGGCCACGCGCATCTTTTTCTCGAGCGCACGCGAGCCGCTAATGATTTCGCGAAACACGGCCCGTAGATTGGCGTCGCAGAGCGGACCCTTGTTCAATAGTCCGGTCCGGGCGAGCACTTCTTCTTCGCGCACCGGATCGTACGTCGGCTGTCCGGAAGTGTCTTTGATTTGCCCGATCTTGTGGGCCAATTTGGCGCGCTGGTTGATGAGCTGCACCAACTCGCGGTCGATATGGTCCACTTGCCCGCGCAAGCCGGCTAATGTGGGAGCCTTCGCCGGAGAATCCTTGTGCGGTTTATTGTCTGCGGGCTTGGCCTTGGCCATGGTTGCGTTTTCTCGACCCCGAGCGAAAAGTAGAACCGCCCCTGTTCGCGGCGCTCGAGGGCTCTGAAATCAAGTGGGAAGCCACACGAAAGAAGCCACTGCCAGCAGCGCGAACCCCCTTGTAAACTCGCGACGCACGGCTTGTCAAGGATGCGGCCGAGCGGCACTCGGCGGATGCAACATAGGAGCCCGCCGCGCTAGCAAGGGAATGAGGTCGAGACGAATCAACCGCCGGCAAGAGGCAACCCGCACTCCCGTGCTAGCGCGGCGGGCTCTGGACGCGAGTCGTTTCACAACCGGATTGCTGTCAATATGGCAGGCCGTTTATTCGGCTTGGTTTGGCCCAAACCGTCCAGCCATGCATCCCCAGCCTCAAACCTAATAATCGCAATGGTTTGTGCTTCCAACCCGATGTGGGCGAAAGCCGGCACAGACTTTGCTTTATGCTTATCCGACACGCGATAACGGTGCCCAAGGCGGCAGTTTGTGCTTGAAGCTGCGCGTGTCCAACGAACAATAACTTATTGACGCCCCGACGTGCGACTGGAACGGCTGCGATCGGGAATTAACGCTGAGCGAAGGCGAAAAGGAGCAAGGACATGGCTGAAGGCGAAAAAATTATCGGCATCGACCTGGGTACCACGAACTCGGTCGTTGCGGTTATGGAAGGAAAAGAGGCAAAGGTGATTCCCAATCAAGAGGGAAACCGCCTGACGCCGAGCGTCGTCGCATTTACGGACAAGGGAGACGTCCTAGTCGGCGATTTGGCCCGCCGCCAAGCGGTCACTAATCCCAAGCGGACGGTCTATTCGATCAAGCGGTTCATGGGCCGGCGACACTCGGAAGTTGCTTCCGAAGAAAAGATTGTTCCGTACGAAGTGGTCGGTGGCCCGGACGATTATGTCAAGGTCCGCGTCGGCGATAAGCTCCTTTCCCCCGCCGAAATCTCCGCCAAGATTCTGCGCAAGCTGAAAGAAGCGGCCGAGGCCTATCTGGGCCACAAGGTGAATAAGGCCGTCATTACCGTGCCGGCCTATTTCAACGACGCGCAGCGGCAAGCCACCAAAGACGCCGGCGAAATCGCCGGCCTTGATGTGGCGCGCATCATCAACGAGCCGACCGCGGCCGCATTGGCCTACGGTCTCGACAAGAAGGAACATGAAAAAATCGTCGTGTTCGATCTCGGCGGCGGAACGTTCGACGTTTCGGTGCTCGAAGTGGCCGACGGCGTGTTCCGCGTTATCAGCACCAACGGCGATACGCACTTGGGCGGCGACGATTTCGATCAAGTGCTGATCAACCACGTGGCCGACGAATTCAAGCGCGAAAACGGCATCGATCTCCGCAAAGACACGATGGCCCTCCAACGGCTCCAAGAAGCATGCGAGAAGGCCAAGAAGGAATTGAGCTCGGCCAGTTCGACCGACATCAATCTCCCCTTCATCACGGCCGATGCCAGCGGGCCAAAACACCTGCAGATCAATATCACCCGGGCGAAGTTCGAGCAATTGGTCGACCATTTGATCGAGCGCTGCCGCGGTCCCGTTACCCAGGCCTTGAAAGACGCCAAGCTGAAACCAAGCGAGATCGACGAAGTCGTGCTCGTCGGCGGTTCGACGCGAATTCCGAAGGTGCAGGATTTGGTCCGCGAGATGTTCAAGAAGGAGCCGCACAAAGGCGTGAATCCCGACGAAGTCGTGGCCGTCGGCGCGGCGATCCAAGGGGGCGTGTTGTCGGGCGAAGTGCACAACGTGCTGCTGCTCGACGTTACGCCGCTCTCCTTGGGCATCGAAACCGAAGGCGGAATTTTCACGAAACTCGTCGAAAAGAACACGACCATCCCCACGGAACGCAAACAGGTGTTCAGTACCGCGGCCGACAACCAAACGGCCGTCACCGTCAGCGTGTTTCAGGGCGAACGGCCAATGGCCCGCGACAATCGCTTGCTCGGCCAGTTCAACCTGGAAGGCATTCCGCCCGCGCCGCGCGGCATGCCGCAAGTGGAGGTGAAATTCGATGTCGATGCCAACGGGATCCTGAACGTGTCGGCCAAGGATCTTGGCACCGGCAAGGAGCAAACCGTTCGCATCGAGCAATCGAGCGGATTGAACGAAACCGAGATCGAGCGGATGCGCAAAGATGCCGAGGTTCATGCTTCGGAAGACAAGCACAAACGCGACCTTGCCGAAACACGAAACAAGGGCGAGTCGATGGCCTTCCAGCTCGAAAAGCTGATGAAGGAACACAAAGACAAGCTCACCGACGCCGATCGCGCGCCGCTCGAGGCCGCGATCAAGAAGGTTCGTGAAGTCAGCATGGAAGACAACCTCGATGCGATCAAATCGGCCGTCGACGAACTCGAGCAGGCATCGCATGCGTTCAGCAAGAGCTTATATGCCCGAGCGCAACCGGCGCCCGGCGCTGGCGCCGCGCCAAGCGGCGCGGACGGAGCCGCCGGAGCACATGCCGGTGCAGGAGCCGGCGGTGAGGACGAAGCTATCGACGCCGAGTTCGAAGTGAAAGAGTAAGCAATGAATTAATGGCCACTGGATTCGGCCGTTCGCGCCGAAAGCTCGCTCGCGGTCTCGCGCGTCAAAGCCCTCGGTTCAAACCCGAGGGCTTTTTCGTGGGCTCCAAAACAAAAGCACAAAAACGGGCAGAGAAAACGCGGAGGATTCGCGCATGGCATTTCGATTCGACAAATTCACCATCAAGGCCCAAGAAGCAGTGCAGCGGTCGCAAGAGTTAGCTGCCGATCGGGGCAATCCGCAGATCGACCCCTTGCATCTCCTCGCCGCGCTTGTGGACGAGAACGAAGGGGTCATCCGGCCGATTTTCGACAAAATCGGCGTCAACCGCGCTCAACTGGATTCAGTCGTCGAATCCGAGTTGAACCGCTTTCCAAAAATGTCTGGCGGGGCGCCGCCGCAGCCGTCGCAAGAATTGACGCAAGTGTTCGAAACCGCCCAGCGCGAGGCGGCGACGATGAAAGATGAATTCGTCTCGACCGAGCACCTCGTGCTCGCGCTGACGAAAGTCGATTCAAAAGCTCAGCGCGTGCTCAAGCTGAACGCGGTCGGCCCGAAGGAGGTGCTGCAAGCGCTGCAAACGATTCGCGGTTCGTCTCGGGTCACCGATCAGAGCCCCGAGGAAAAATTCCAGGCCCTCAAAAAATACGGCATCGACCTGGTCGAACGGGCGAGCCAAGGCAAGCTCGATCCGGTGATCGGCCGCGATAAGGAAATTCGCCGCGTGATTCAAGTTCTCTCGCGGCGCACCAAGAACAATCCCGTGCTCATCGGCGAGCCGGGGGTCGGCAAGACGGCCATCGCCGAAGGCCTGGCCCTGCGGATCGTGCAAGGCGATGTGCCGCTCAGTTTGAAAAACAAACGCGTCATCGCCCTCGACATGGGCGCGTTGATCGCCGGCACGAAATATCGCGGCGAATTCGAAGATCGGCTCAAAGCCATTCTGCGCGAAGTGGAAGCTGCCGGCGGAAGCGTCATCCTGTTCATCGACGAACTGCACACCGTAATCGGCGCCGGCAAGGCCGAAGGGGCCAGCGACGCTGCCCAACTGATGAAGCCCGCCCTGGCACGCGGCGAACTGCATTGCATCGGTGCCACGACGCTCGACGAATATCGCCAGCACATCGAAAAAGATGCGGCCCTCGAGCGGCGGTTTCAACCGGTTTATGTCGATGAGCCGTCGGTCGAAGACACGATCGCCATCCTCCGCGGCCTAAAGCCGCGCTACGAAGCACACCACAAGGGCGTGAAGATCAAGGACTCGGCACTGGTGGCCGCCGCCCGTTTGTCGCATCGCTACATTACCGATCGCTTCCTACCGGACAAAGCCATCGACTTGATGGACGAAGCGATGAGCCGGCTGGCGATGGAATTGCAAAGCGTGCCCTCGGAGATCGACGAAGTGCAGCGCCGGCTCATGCAGCTCGAGCTCGCCGCCCGCCAACTCGCCGACGAAACGGAAGAACACGCCCGGCAGCGACTGGCCGACATCGAAGAAGAAATGCAATCGCTGCGGCACAAACTCGCCAGCCTCCGCGAGCAGTGGGAAGCCGAGAAGGCAGGCATGGGCAATGTCCAAGAAATGAAAGCCCAGCTCGATCGGCTCGATCACGGCTACTCGAACAAGACGACCGAAATTCGTGAGCTGCAATCGCGCGGCGAACCGGTCGACGAACGGCTCTATCAAGAGTTGTTCCAACTCGACAAAGATCGCAAGAAACTGCGCGAGCAGATCGAGGCGGCCGAGTCGTCGGGCAAAGACGGCGCCGCCGACGGCGCTAAATCCGGCCGTCGTTTGCTGCGCCGCGACGTCGGCCCGGAAGAAATCGCCGAAGTCGTCAGCGCGTGGACCGGCATCCCTGTCACCCGGCTCGTGGAAACGGAAAAAGCAAAGCTGCTGGTGCTCGAAGAACGGCTTCACCAGCGCGTCGTCGGCCAGGATGAGGCCGTCGCGGCCGTGGCCAACGCGGTGCGCCGTAGCCGTAGCGGCTTGCAAGATCCGCACCGCCCGATCGGGTCGTTCATTTTCCTCGGGCCGACGGGCGTCGGCAAAACCGAGCTTTGCAAAGCGCTGGCCGAGGTGATGTTCGATGATGAAAAGGCGATGATCCGGCTCGATATGAGCGAATTCATGGAGCGGCACACCGTCAGCCGGCTGATCGGCGCCCCGCCGGGCTACGTCGGCTATGAAGAAGGGGGCCGGCTCACCGAGGCCGTGCGCCGCCGGCCGTATTCGGTCGTGCTGTTGGACGAAATCGAAAAAGCTCATCGCGACGTGTTCAACGTGCTTTTGCAAGTGCTCGACGACGGTCGGCTTAGTGACAATCAAGGCCACACGGTCGATTTCACCAACACGCTGATCGTGATGACCTCGAACATCGGCAGCCAGATGATTCAGGAAATCACCCGTGAGCACGGCAGCCAGGAAGAAATCCGCGTGGCAATTCAGGAAGCCTTGCAACAGCGGTTTTTGCCCGAGTTCTTGAACCGCATCGACGAGACGATCGTTTTCCATCCGCTAAGGCCGACGGAAATTCACACGATCGTCGGCCTGCAAGTCGGCCGCCTGCGCAAGCAGCTCGCCGAGAGCGGATTGTCGCTGGAGGTAACGGGCGAAGCGATCGATGAAATCGCACGCCAAGGCTACGACCCCCAATACGGCGCCCGGCCGCTAAAGCGAGTGATCCAACAGCAGATCGAAAACCCGCTGGCGTCGGAAATTTTGAAGGGCGAATTCCCGGAAGGAAGCGCCGTGCGAATCGACTTCCGCAACGGCGAATTCACGTTCGAACGGCTCGAGCAGCCGCATGCAATTGAATCGTGACCCCAAGCATGCCGGTGCAGTTCCTCGACTGTGTGGATCTGCAATGCGGTCCACGGAGCCCCGAATCCGCTGAAGTTGCTCAAATAACCCCAAGAGCGACCGGCCCCGTCAAGGCGAGTTTGTTGTCGCTCCAGGGTTAATCCAGATTCGATCCAGGTGGGTTCCGTGAAGATGGTCGAAGTCCACATCCGTGGTCAAAAGAGTTGCCTTCGTGACTTTTGCAGTAGCGGCGATCCACACGTCGTTCTTTCCCATTGACCGGCCACTCGTTCTGCTCGCGTGGTCGATTTCTCCATAGGCGTCGAGAATGTCTGGATGATCGATGTCGATCCAAACCACCTCGTCCAGTATCGCCTGCAACGCGTCGCGCTTTGCTTGGCCCCAGCCGAACTGTCGAGCAGATAACCCATAGCGGAAGGCATCAGCTCATTTCCCTTAGGGCCGCCGCGATCTGCTCGTCGGTTTCGTTCCCGGGCCATTTGCCGAAAACGGCGGTCATTCCATTCTTGTGCTGCTGTTCCCGCAATACTCCCCTCAGATCGAACCGAGACCGCTTCGGCTTTGGAATTGTGGAGAAGAACTGATCCCACTCGGCCGCCGCAGACACATGGTCGGCGTCGATCCGCAATAGCTTTCCCGACGGGCGATAGACCGCTTTGCCCAATACCAATACGTTCTGCTCAAGCAATCCTTTGAAGTCGGCAATCTTCCCCTCGTTCAATACTCCGTGGATGTCCTGCCCATCTTTGAGCTTGATTGCGAATGTATTCGTGCTGCTGCGAATCATGTCCAGCTTACCGGCAACACGAGTTTGCTGCGGCTCCGGCGTTCCGTGGCACAGCTTCGACGCAGCGCCGATGACTGCCGAATTGATGACGACCGGTTGCGCCTGTGAAAAACGGTTGCCAGGAAACGCAAGTCGTTGGAAGGTGCCGTTCAACCCGCGACTGAATCGCTCGATTTGCCGGAGCAATGGTCGGTCGAAGCGTTCGCTGTCTACGTCGCTCGCGGCAACATCCGAAATCACGTCGCCCAGGAGGTCGAAGCCGGTATCCTCCGGATCTGGGCGAGTCGGCCACAGTTCTTGCTGACGATAGATTTCCGCCGCCGCGTCGCCGAGTCGGGGTACTTCAAAATGCAGGAACGTTTCGTCGTGACCGCCGTGATCCAGAAACCGAATGTCGGACGCTGGAGCAAGCCATTTTGGTAATTTGCCCGTCGCCCGGCTTCTCGACTCAAAAGCCATACGAACCGAGAGACGAATCGCGTCCGGAATGGCCCGCAACAGTTCGCCGAAAGCCTTCGGTGGAACGTTGCGCCCAAAATGGCCTTTGCTTGATAGGGTTACCGTTTGGATGGTCGTGCTCATTTGTCGGCCCTCCCTTCCAGTTCTTTTCGATGTTCACCGACGAGCCCGAATCGGGCGAGGCCCTACCCCATTATGGCGAACGCGGCTGGCAACGGTAAATGCCGCAGTTCTGGCTGGCCGTTCACGGCGATGGGCGATCGTCGCCTTACCAGCCTTGTTCTTCCTGCGCCTTGAGTTTGCGCAAGCGTTTGCGCTCGGCTTTGCTAAGCTTGCCGTGGCTGTCGTCAGACGGCACTGCATCGTGAGCAGAATCGATGCGGCGCCGTTGCTCGGAGCTGGCATGAGAAGCGACTTCGTCGATCTGGCGCATGGTTTGTGACGGCCCGTCGTCTGTCTCTGTCTGTGAATCTTCCTCGGGTTCGTCGGAAGCCGAGCGGAAAGGTATGTGTGGTTGCAGATCGGTGCGCGGCTTTCCCGCAGCGGCAGTTTCTTCCGCGTTAGCTTCGGCAGCGGTTGGCGAGACGGTTTTCGAATTGCGGGCCGGCTTTTCCTTCGCCCTGCGCCGCTTGCATGTCGGCAAAAGACCTTGGGCGTGCAGGATCACATGCCGGGCGTAAACGCCAAGCGCGAACAGCAGCGACAAGTCGCCGAGCAGCTTCGCAACAGCCGCAGGCAACACGTTGCCGGCCGATCCGATCCGAACCCCGGTCGTTTCGATGGCGATCCCGACAGCCCACAGCCCCAGTGTCGAAAGATAGGTCCACATCGCCGGGCGGCAAACGCGCATTTCCCACGCCAGCCGAGCGCTCATTCCCCCGAGCAAGAGGCCGAAGCAGCCGAGCCACCAGAGCATCCCGCCGCCCGGCCCTATGCAACCGGTCAGATGGGCCATTGCGGCAGCGAACAGCCAATGGATCCCGCACGTCGCATCGACGCTCATCAGAATCCAAACAACGGCCCCCGCCAACCACCACCGGTATCGCCCAAGATAATCATCGAGCTTATGTCGACGAATCGAGTAAATCAGCAGCGATATTGCCGCGGCGAGCGCGAGCCACAGCGATGCGATCCACCCGGCCAAACTTCCCGGTGCCGCAGGATCAAGCGGCGCGGCCACTCGGGCTGAAGTTCGCGCGGCGATCGACGGTAGCCAAACGTCAGCCAAGGCCAACGCCACGATCACGCCGACTCCCGCGCCAATCCAAAGCCCGGCCGACAAATAGGTGCCGGGCACCAAATCGATCGCCCGCCGCTGCTGGACCGACTTTGCCCCGGGCCCATAGCCATCGGTTCGGCGATGCGAGCGCGACGGCGGCGCGACAACGGGCCGGGCCGCGGCATCGTTGCCGCCCGATAAATCGTCGGCCAACACGCGTCGTCGCCGCGAATTCGCTTGGGAAAAATGCATGAATCGGCTGAACGTTAAGCAGGGCAGTTCGGGTAAAGATCGCACAATAAGCAAAGCACGCGGAGCGTGGGCCGAACGATTCGCCATGCGCGCAGTGCTTTCCGTCTCAACCGACTTCGGCATTACCGGAGCTACGACTGGAGATGCCGCAATGTCGCGACAAAGATACGAGAGACGGCGTCGAATGGCGCGAGTTTGCCGGCCGCAGTTAGGGCTTCTATCGGACGAAAAATGGATTGTCGCGAGTCTCGCCGCCTCGTAAGGTTCGCTCCTCACTTGACCCAATCCACATCCGTGATCGCCACAAGTTTGCCGATCGCGTTGCAGCGCCCGCGAACAATGACTTCGTCGGCCGCGCCGATGCCAGCGGGCATATCCATTCCGATCGGAAGCAGGCCGCAAACGGCCGCGGTGCGATGATCCTGGCCAAGCAGCCAAACACGCCAGTTGCCGTGCGTCGAGCGATCCAGTTTGGCAATCGTTCCATGCACCTCGACGAGGCGACCCTTGAATTCCGCGGCAAACTCTTTAGGGTCTCTAGCAAGACTCGCGTGCAGACTAGCTGCCTCGATCGCGATCGGCGTCTCGAGAATTACCGCGGGATTGTTGGCCCTCCAAAACCAGTAGGCGATGCGAGCCGCTACGAGGGCGGCAATGCCGATGCCGCCGAAAATTACGCCGGTGCGCGTCCGCATTACCGGCGGCGTTTCCCGCGGCGGAGGAGGCGGCGCGTTCAAAAAATCAAGCGAATCGTCCATGTTCCCCTCTAGTCCAGAGCCCAACAGAGAGTCTTGCGAGGCGCTGGGATCACGGCAACTAATGTTGGAGTTCGCGCTTTAGCGTGTCGGCGCATGGCTGCCGCACCAGGATGATATTGCCCGCCGGGCTCCGCAATCAACCACCTTTTTCGCGGTTTTGGCCGGTTGCCCGCCAGCGGCAAATTCCTATAATCGAGGTTGACGACGAGTCATCGGTCTGTGATGAGCAGGCGGCCGTGAGAGAACGCCTCGAAGATCGTGAAAAAAGTTTTCGACCCCCTTTGACACGCATCCAGGCCGCTTGTATATTTGGACCCTTCGCCACAACGTAGCGGATAGCGTGTTTGACGCTTGATGTGGTGGCGGAAGCAATCGGGGGAATGGCCGAGGGCCAGATTCAAACGCAGTTCGCCGTGCGACTTTGTTGACGCTGCTATGCGTTGACGAGGAGCGCGGCCAACACGCTGAGTTTGGCCCCCGTCCATGAGACGGCGACGCATGGCAGGATCGGCGCAGGGCTTTTGGCTCGGCGAGGATTTTGGGATGCGGCGAGGTTCTTTGACAATTCGGGTTTGTGGTAATTGGCATCTTGATGAATTAATCGGCGCATTATCCTTAATGCGTCGTTTTAGTTCTCTAAGGCTCTTAGCACACTTGCTTGCCGCAAGGCGCACATAGGTCAGGCTTTCCAGCCTGACGGAGTGTTTGTCAGGCTTTCCAGCCTGACGACTGGCCGAAGCGGTGGAGCTAGTGAAAAGATTTAACGTTACTGCCCGTTCGTGGTGTCGGCGCTTGCGCTTGCCGGCGATGACGAATGGGCGACAGTAGTCTTGATTGAATGCAAACGTCCGGAGTCTGGCGTGGATCGAGTTCGTTTGGATAGCGGCGAAAGCCGTCATTTGGGCGGGCGAGAGAGCGTTGGATAAAGGCGGTCAAGCTACTAAGGGCACATGGGGGATGTCTTGGCGTCAGGAGGCTTCGAAGGGCGTGGAAGACTGCGATAAGCTCGGGGGAATTGTCAAGCGAGTGTTGATCCCGAGATTCCCGAACTGGCATACACTGAATCCATAGGTGTATGCGGCGAACGCGGAGAACTGAAACATCTTAGTATCCGCAGGAAAAGAAAGAAAAATCGATTTCCTCAGTAGCGGCGAGCGAACGGGAATCAGCCCAAACCGCGGAGGTTTTCCTCGGCGGGGTTGTAGGGTCTTTCACATGAGAGTTACCAAGCGATTTGCTAGCAGAACGAATTGGAAAGTTCGTCCACAGAGGGTGACAGGCCCGTATGCGACAGCGAATCGCCTCTCGAAAGATACCTGAGTAGGTCGGGTCACGTGGAACCCCGACTGAATCTACGGGGACCATCCCGTAAGGCTAAATACTACCTGACGACCGATAGTAAACTCAGTAGGGCGACTGAAAGATGAGAAGAACCCCTGCTAGGGGAGGAATGTGAACCTGAAACCATGTGCCTACAAGCGGTCGGAGCGCTATGGTCCTTTAGTGGACAATGCGTGACGGCGTGCCTTTTGCATAATGATCCGGCGAGTTACCGTCAGCGGCTCGGTTAAGGTCTTTAGGACCGGAGCCACAGGGAAACCGAGTCTGAAATGGGCGACATTGTCGCTGGTGGTAGACGCGAAACTGCACGAACTACCCATGAGCAGGTTGAACCGCGGGTTATACCGCGTGGAGGACCGAACCCACTTGGGTTGAAAACCGAGGGGATGACTTGTGGGGAGGAGTGAAAGTCTAATCAAGCGCAGAGATAGCTCGTTCTCTCCGAAATAGCTTTAGGGCTAGCCTCGAGCCACTACACACCGGGGGTAGAGATACTGAATCGGCCGAAGGCCCTTCCCAGGGTACTTTGCTGAACCAAACTCCGAATACCGGTGTGATTATCTCGGGAGTCAGTCCGCGAGGGATAAGCTTCGCGGTCGAGAGGGAAACAACCCAGACCATCGGCTAAGGTCCCCAAGTCGAACTCAGTCACTAAGGAAGTTGAGTTGCCGTGACAGCCAGGATGTTGGCTTAGAAGCAGCCACCATTTAAAAAGTGCGTAACAGCTTACTGGCCGAGCAATTCTGCGCCGATAATGAACGGGAGTAAGTTCGACACCGAAGCCATGGATTCGAGCACGCCTACGGGCTTGCTCGAGTGGTAGGAGAGCGCTGTACGTCAGATACGAGTCGTACCGTAAGGAGCGATGTTGGGGCGTACAGGTGATTATGCCGGAATGAGTAACGATTAAGCAGGTGAGAATCCTGCTCGCCGAATGCCTAAGGTTTCCTGGGGAAGGTAAATCCGCCCAGGGTTAGCCGGTACCTTAGTCGAGGCCGAAAGGCGTAGACGATGGACAGCAGGTCAACATTCCTGCGCCACCAAGATGAACTGAAGAAGGGACGGCGCCTGTACGGTGAGCGGCTCGGTTAGAAATGGCCGTGGCTCGTCGGAAGGCGGGGGATTGGCAAATCCGCCCCCATCAACCAACCGTCGGGACCGAGAGCGTTTATGATCTCGAAGTCATCCGAAAGGCGTCCAAGAAAAGCTTCTAAAGGTTAAAATTTTGGTGACCGTACTAAAACTGACACAGGTAGGCGAGATGAGAAGTCTAAGGCGCTCGGGAGAACACTGGTTAAGGAACTCTGCAAAATGGCCCCGTAAGTTCGCGATAAGGGGTGCCCTCGGAGGTGAATAGCTTCTGGGGGTCACAGTAAATCGGCATCAGCGACTGTTTATCAAAAACACAGGACTCTGCAAACTCGCAAGAGGAAGTATAGAGTCTGACGCCTGCCCGGTGTCGGTAGGTTAAGGAAGAGGGTTAGCTCGTAAGAGTGAAGCTCGCGACCGAAGCCCCGATAAACGGCGGCCGTAACTATGAACCAATCGTAGTTGTAAAATTTGGCTATATGCTGGAACACCTGAGCATCCGCTTGGTACTCGCTTGATCCCTGCCGCTCTCGAATCCCTTCGATCGGCAAACAAGCAGTGACAATCCAACGGTGCAGGCAATCAGCAGGAAAGGCCAGAACGCTGTGTTTCATGTCGATAAGATTCCAGAGTCGATCGGATATTACTTCGCCGGGTTCGTTGACGGCGAAGGAAGCTTTCATCTAACCTTCCGTCGGCGGCAAGACCATAAATTGCCGTGGAAGGTTTCCTTGTGCCTGAATGTGTCGCAAAAAGACAAGGTGATTCTCGCCTTGCTGAAGCGACATCTCGAATGTGGAGAAATCAGGTACAAGTCGGATGACGTGTGGATGTACGAGGTGAACAACCTCAATGCGATCCGCTCGAACGTCATCCCATTCTTTAGCCGCTTCGGCTTTTTGTCTGCCAAGAAGAAACGCGATTTCGCGATCTTCCAGCAGATGGCCGAACTGATGGCGGCGAACGCTCATCTTTCGCAAGATGGGATTCGCAAGCTGTTGGAATTGCGGCCGACGATGAACGATGGAGGCAAGCGAAAATATACCGACGTGATGATCTTATCGGCGTTCAGCGTCCTGGAATCCCCAGAGACTACACGCCAAACCTCGCCCACGCTCTTGGTGGTCGAGGATGATATAGTCCGATCTGCGGTGCGAGCCGTAGAGCCAGGCAGAAATGACCTGGCCCAAGCGAAGCCGGAATCGGAAGATTCCTCTTCGGTTGAGTAACATCTTGGACGGTCCTAAGGTAGCGAAGTTCCTTGTCGGGTAAGTTCCGACCTGCATGAATGGCGTAACGACTGATGCACTGTCTCAACCAGTGACCCGGTGAAATTGTAGCCGTGGTGAAGATGCCACGTACCCGCAGTGTGACGGAAAGACCCCGTGAACCTTTACTGTAGGCTGATATTGGTCTTGGACATGTTCTGTGTAGGATAGGTGGGAGGCTATGAAGCCGCGACGCAAGTCGTGGTGGAGCCACCGTTGAAATACCACCCTGACCATGTTTTAGTTCTAACTCCGATTCCCGTTGATCCGGGCGGAGGACAGTGTCAGTTGGGCAGTTTGACTGGGGCGGTCTCCTCCAAAAGAGTAACGGAGGAGCCCAATGGTACTCTCAGCCTGGTCGGTAATCAGGCAGCGAGCGTAAAGGTAGAAGAGTGCTTGACTGTGAGACTCATAAGTCGAACAGATACGAAAGTAGGGCTTAGTGATCCGGCGGTGCTGGATGGAAAGGCCGTCGCTCATCAGATAAAAGGTACTCCGGGGATAACAGGCTTATCGCTTCCGAGCGTCCATAGCGGCGAAGCGGTTTGGCACCTCGATGTCGGCTCATCACATCCTGGGGGTGGAGAAGCTCCCAAGGGTTTGGCTGTTCGCCAATGAAAGTGGTACGTGAGCTGGGTTCAGACCGTCGTGAGACAGGTCGGTCCCTATCTGCTGTGGGCGTACGAAACTTGCGGAGGTTCTTCCTTAGTACGAGAGGATTTGGAAGGACGTTCCTCTGGTGTCCCAGTTGTCGCGCTAGCGGCATGGCTGGATAGCTATGAACGGAACGGATAAACGCTGAAAGCATATAAGCGTGAAGCCCGCTCCAAGATCAGGTTTCGTAGGCAATTGCCGAAAGTCCCCTGGAAGACGACCAGGTTGATAGGCCGGATGTGTACGCGCAGTAATGTGCTTAGCTAACCGGTACTAACGGACGAATGCTTGACCGCCTTTATCGAACGCTCTCCTCCAAGCGGCCCGCGTGCCTCGCGCACGATGGCCGCCGATAAGAGCCAAGTTCTAAGGCGTTTCAAATGCTACAATCAATTGCTACTGTCAATTTTTGCTTTAATCAGCAAAGAGCCCTGCGAAAAACATCAACGATCCAGTTGCCACAAACCTTGTCAAAGAATCAAGCGGCCGGAATGCCTACCGGCGCCGGCCGCTTTTTTCCGGTGACCATATCTGAAAGGTCACACCCGTTCCCATTCCGAACACGGTAGTTAAGCTTTCAGAGCCGATGGTAGTACCAAAAGTGCGAGAGTAGGTATCGCCGGATTTTTTACAATTGCCCCGCTGCGGTCGAAAGACCCCAGCGGGGTTTTTGTTTGGGCTACGATCGATCAGCTCATCTCACCGGGACCGACTGCGCGTCGACGATCGGCTCAAATTGGCACACGGTGTGCGGCTTTTTGGTGGCATGTCCCGGTCCTTCGTATTGCGGCTGCTTGGTTTCTTCGCGTGCTCGGGCGCGGCATGGGGTTCGCTCTGCTTATATATTGGTGCGATCGACGGACCGCCGACTCCTGCAATGCTCTACATTTTAGGATTCTTCCTATCCGTTGGTGCAGCCGTCGGCTGCGTCTTTGGCCGGTTCCTGACTGGCGCCCTTGTAGGAGCTGCCCTGTTTCTCATTCTTTTTCTTTGGCGGTGACCACTACGAAGGCCGCCGATTTGTTAGGCCGAAGGGCTATCAAGCGTGCCATCGCTGCACGCCGTCGGCGTGGCGGACTTCGATCTGCGGCCGCGGGTCGCCGGGGACGAAGCGGAGCGAGAGCGGCAATACGGCGCTTCGCAAAATGTCGGGCTGCTCTAGCCGCGATTCGCCGGCTGGTTTCAATTCGCCGCCCTGCAGGCGATATAATTCCAGACCCCACGGGTCGCGGTCCACCAGCAGCAACTCGCGCACGCCGATTTGCCCGTAAAACGAAATCTTTTCGCGGCTGCGATCGTGTGGGCTGATGATCTCGACGATAAAATCGGGGCCGCCGAGATAGTACGCTGCGCGTTCTTGGGCGATTCCGCCGGGCAGCACCACGGCCACGTCGGGGCAGCGATAATTCTTCGTCCAATCGTCGGCCCGATCGCTGACGTTGATTCCCGGATAGACGATGGCCGGGACAGCAATCAGCACATTCTTGAATGCCCATACGAGATTGCCCTGAAGCGCCATATGCTCCGGGTTCGGAATTGGATTCATCAAGTAGGTGCCCTCCCAAACTTCGTCGAATCGGTCGCCGCCCCGTTCCGCCCGCTCCGCGCGGAGTTGTTGCTCGAGTTTGGGATCCGTAATCAAGGTCGCCATCGACTGGTTCTCCCTGTTCGAGGTAGCTCACCAGCGATTCATTCTACCACCCTGTCCGGCAGCGAACCAAAGCAATACGTGCGGCGTGCCCCGCCTGCCCGCCTGCGGTTGAATTCCGATAGGGCCAACGCCTGGCCGATTTCATGCTTTGGCAAATAGTTGTTCGCTCGCCGGATCGGCATTAAACTGGTTGGTGCTTGCGACATACCGTCGGCCGCAGTGCCACGTGCGATTCCCACCTTCCCGTGGCGGCAGCGAAAGAGCGGGTGCAGATTCGGTCTCAGCGGGGGGATCGCGATCGGCCGCATTCTAGTGAGGGGACCATCGAATTGTTTCAGGCACGATTTGCTCTCGCGTGTTTGCTTATCTCGGCGTTGCCGTCGCTTGCGATTGCGGACGAGAAGCCGAAAGTCGATTTTGGCGGCGACATTTTGCCGCTGTTGAAGGCCCGGTGCTTCGAGTGCCACGATGGCCGAAAGCGGACGGCCGGTTTGCGGCTCGATCTGCGGGCTAGCGCGCTGCGGGGCGGAGATAGCGGCAGCCCGGCGGTGGTGGCCAAGGATCGCGACAAGAGCGAATTGCTCCGCCGCGTCTTGTCCGACGACAAAGACGAAGTCATGCCGCCGAAGGGCGAACGGCTCACGGCCGCGCAGGTTCGGCTGCTACAGGATTGGATCGATCAAGGCGCGGCGTGGCCCGATTCGCATGCTGGCGACGATCCAGCCCTCAGCCATTGGGCATTTCGCCCGCCACAACGGCCGGCACTTCCTGCGGTGAAGAATGCAAAATGGTGTCGCAACGACATCGATCGCTTCGTGCTGGCCCGGCTGGATAGGGAAGGATTGTCGCCATCGCCCGAAGCCGATCGCACGACGCTGATTCGCCGGCTTACGCTCGATCTGATCGGCCTTCCGCCGACGCCGGACGAAGTCGATGCGTTCGTCCGCGACACATCGCCCGACGCTTATGAAAAAGTGGTCGATCGGTTGCTGGCTTCGCCACATTACGGCGAGCGCTGGGGACGCGAATGGCTCGATGCGGCCCGCTATGCCGATAGCGACGGCTTCGAGAAGGACAAGCCGCGCTGGGTGTGGTTCTATCGCGACTGGGTCGTAAACGCACTCAATCGCGACCTGCCCTACGATCGCTTTCTGGTCGAGCAACTCGCCGGCGACGAATTGCCCGGTGCCGGGCAAGACGAAATCGTTGCCACCGGCTATCTGCGAAATTCGATGATCAACGAGGAAGGAGGCGTCGATCCCGAACAATTCCGCATGGATGCGATGTTCGATCGCATGGATGCCATCGGCAAGGGGATTTTGGGGCTCACGATCCAATGTGGCCAATGCCACGACCATAAATACGATCCGCTCACCCAGCGTGAATACTATCGCCTGTTCGCCTTTCTCAACAACGACGATGAAGCGAATATCACGGTCTACACACCCGAGGAGCAACGGCAGCGGGCCGACGTTCTCCGCCACATTGCCGATGTCGAAGCGAAGCTGAAACAGCGCGTGCCCGATTGGCAATCGCGGATGGCCAATTGGGAAGCCCAAGCCATTGCGAACCCGACACCTTGGACGGTGTTGCGGCCGAGTGTGGACATCGAATCGACTGGCGGACAGAAATATCTTCCGCAGGCCGACGGTTCGTTTTTGGCTCAGGGATATGCTCCCACCAAACATACTGTCAAGTTGCATGCCGCCATCGCGGAGAAGAGCATCACCGCGTTTCGCCTCGAATTGCTCAACGATCCGAATCTTCCCCGCGGCGGCCCGGGCCGATCGATCCAGGGCACCGCCGCACTGACGGAATTTTTTGCCGAAGCGGAAGTCAAGGGGAGGGTCGAGCGGCTTAAGTTTGCCAAGGCCACGGCCGACTACGATCCACCGGCGCGGGATCTCGATCCGATCTACAACGACAAGACCAAGAAGCATCGCATTATCGGACCGGTGTCGTTCGCCATTGATGGCAAAGATGAAACGGCTTGGGCCACCGATGCCGACCCTGGCCGTCGCAACGTGCCGCATCAAGCAGTGTTCACGCTCGAAAAACCGCTTGCCGACGGAGCGAAGATCACGATCGGTCTGACGCAAAACCACGGCGGTTGGAATAGCGACGACAATCAGAACCACAATTTGGGCCGCTTCCGCCTTTCATTTACGACCCGGCTGGGTGCCGTGGCCGATCCGGTCCCCGCCGCGGTGCGTGAAATTCTCGCGATGCCGCGCGACAAGCGAACCGCCGAGCAGCAGGCGACCGTCTTCAGCTATTGGCGGACCACGGTGCCCGAATGGGCCGACGCCAACAAACAGATCGACGGCATTTGGGCCACGCACCCCGAGGGTTCGACGCAATTGGTGCTGCACCGCCGGGCGACGCTGCGCGACACGCGAATTCTGAAGCGCGGAAGCTTTCTCTCGCCGACGGTGCATGTCGATCCGGGGGTGCCGGCATTCTTGAATCCGCTCCCCGCAGACGCGCCGCCGACCCGGCTGACATTGGCCAAATGGCTTACCGATCGCAGTGCGCCGACAACCGCCCGGGCGGCGGTGAATCGGATGTGGCAATCGTACTTCGGCATCGGGCTGGTGGCGACTCCGGAAGATTTCGGCATGCAGAGCGAACTGCCATCGCATCCGGAATTGCTCGATTGGTTGGCCGTCGAATTCATGGATGGCGGCTGGAGTCGAAAGCGGCTGCACCGGCTGATCGTCACGAGTGCGGCGTATCGTCAGTCGTCGATTGCGTCGCCGGAATTGCGCACTCGCGATCCCTACAATCGGCTGCTGGCCCACGGTCCGCGATTTCGCGTCGACGCCGAAATGGTGCGCGACGTGGCGCTGGCCGCCAGTGGTTTGCTGAACGATCGGATTGGCGGGCCAAGCGTGCATCCGCCGCTGCCGGAGTTTTTGTTTTTGCCGCCGGTTAGTTACGGCCCGAAGAGTTGGGTCGTGGAAAAAGGGACGGAGCAATATCGCCGGTCTCTATACATTTTCCGCTATCGTTCGGTTCCGCACCCGGTTTTGCAAACATTCGATGCGCCGAACGGCGATTTCGCGTGCGTGCGCCGCAGCCGGTCGGACACGCCGATTCAAGCATTGATTACGCTAAACCAACCGACCTTCGTCGATTGCGCTCGGGCGCTCGCGGCACGAGCGCTGCGCGACGGCGGCGCTTCGGACGATGATCGGCTCGCGTTCGCCTTCCGCCGCTGTGTTGCCCGGCGGCCAAACGCCGTCGAGCTATCGACGCTGAAATCGCTGTTGGCAAAAGAGCGGCAGCGATTTTCGGAGCCGGGGGCAAAGCCGTGGGAACTGGCCGCGGCCGACCCGGCGAATCCGCCGAAACTGCCCCCCGGCGCGACGCCGGCGAGCTTGGCCGCCTGGACCGTCGTTTCTCGAGTGATCTTGAATCTCGATGAAACGATCACGAAGGAGTGACCGCGAAGCGCCGCCCGGCTACTGCTGAGCTCGAGATTGGCAAAGCACGTCCCGCAGCGTTTCGACAAGTTGGTCGAGCATTTCGGGAGTGTGGCAATAGCTGAGGCTGATACGCAGCAGCGATTCGCCGTCGGGCACCGACGGAGGTCGGATTCCTGGAACGAAGAAACCCCGTCGGCGCAACGCCGCAGCGAATTGCATGGTCGCGTCCGCAGGGCCGATCACCAACGGAATGATTTGGCCGGCGGCGCGGGCGGCAGAATTGGAACCGAAACTGCTTGCAAGCGACTGCCGCAGCCGAGCGGCATTTGCCAGGAGTTGAGTGCGACGACGGGGCTCTCCTCGCACGATATCGAGCGCCGCAATTGTTGCGGCAGCAACGGCCGGCGGATGGGCCGTCGAGAAAACATACGATCGAGCCCGATTCCACAGCCAATCGATCAGTGGCCGGCTGCCGGCCACGAAACCGCCGGCGCCGCCGAGCGCCTTGCTCAACGTGCCCATCCGAATCGAAATGGCACTCTCGACACCAAAATACTCGGCCACGCCACGGCCCGATGGGCCGAATACGCCCGTCGCATGCGCCTCGTCGATCATGAGCATGCAGGCGTGTCGTTCGGCCAATTCGGCGAGATCGGCTAGCGGCGCCAGATCGCCGTCCATGCTGAAAAGCGAGTCGCTGACGATGAGCCGCCGGCGGGCGGAATTGATTCCCGGTTGGCGGAGAATCGCGGCCAGCGCCCTCATGTCGCAATGGCCGTAGATCCGCACCTCCGCGCGCGACAGCCGGCAGCCGTCGATCAGGCTGGCATGATTTTTCTCATCGGCCAGAATCACGTCGCCGCGACCGACAATCGCGGCAATGGCGCCGCTGTTGGCGGCAAAGCCCGAAGAAAAAACCAATGCAGCTTCGGTGCCCAAGAACTCCGCCAGTCGCAGGTCGAGCAGCCGATGCGAAGCCGAATAACCGCTCACCAGCGGACTAGCCCCCGCGCCCCAGCCTTCTTCGCCGGCGGCGGCATTTGCCGCGGCGGCAAGACGCGGATCGGCGGCGAGACCGAGATAATCGTTCGCGGCGAAGTTGACGAGTTCGCGGGCCGCCTTGCCGGACGCAACGGCACCGTTGTCATCGTCTGTCTGAATTCGAACGGTCGCGCCTTGCGGACCAACGCGGGCAGCAATTCGCCGCCTCAATCCGGCGGCATCGAGCCGAGCAAGCTCATCGTCGAGCCAAGCTAAAGGATGTTGCATGAGACCAGGCCGCGGTGGACTCGGCTCGTCGCCACTACGCGCGATTGCGCTTTTTCTTCACGGCCGCGGGACGGGCTCTTTTTTCGCGCCGAACGAGCTTATGCTTCGCGGTCGGGCCGCCATCGTGCGACGTCGCCTTAGCGTGACCGAGTTCTAGAATCACTCGATATTCGTCTTCGCTCACCGGCTGCACCGACAAACGCGAACCGCGGCGCAAGAGTTCCATCTTTGCCAACCGCGGCTCGGCGCGCAGCGTTTCAAGCGGAATTGGCTGAGCAAAGATCGCCTTCAGCCGCAGATCGACCATGTCCCAAATCGGGTTGGCCGGCGAGGCTTTGGAATCAAAGTGGTCACTGGCCGAATCCCAGGCCGTCGGATCCGGATATGCGGTGCGGGCGACGGTGGCCGCGCCGACAATCGCCAGCGGATCGGCGTTCGAATGGTAGAAGAGCACTTCGTCGCCAAGTTCCATGGCCCGCATATGGTTTCGAGCGAGATAATTGCGCACGCCGTCCCAACAGGTAGTTTTGGAGGGCTGTGCGGCAAGATCGTGGATTGAAAAGCAATCCGGCTCGCTCTTTACGAGCCAACGGGCTTTGGACTTGGGCATATTTCGCAGTTCGAGGTGTTGTCGAGAGTATTTGTGGGCCGATCCCAACTTCCTTGACGCAGGCTGATTATTGCGATTTACGGTTGTGTACAATATCCTTCGCAGCCCGGGGGGCAGTCAACGGGTTAGCGTAAATCCATTCCTTTTCGCGATTTAACACAGAAAAGCAACCTTCGCCGCAAGATTTTCGGGCCGGAGGTAACTTTCTAACAGTCATGACGCGATCGGTTTCCCAATCAGCGAGTTCGGCCTCGCCCGCCGAGGGCGATGAGCCCGCTGGCGGCGCGAACCAGCCGGAAATCGACTGGCCCGCGGTTCTCGTTAAGCATGAGCGCTGGCTTCGGGCAGTCGTTGGAGCGCGGGTCGGAGAGCCGCAGGCGGTCGACGAGGTGATGCAGGAGGTTTCGCTGGCGGTCGTGCGTGGCAAAGCACCGCTCACCAATCGGGAGCGAATCGCGCCGTGGTTATACCAATTGGCGGTCAGGCAATCGCTTCTGTATCGGCGGAAAGTCGGCCGGCGGCGAAGGCTGGTTGGCCGATATGCGGATCGGTTCCACCCGACAGAGCATGACACGCGAACCGCCGATCCGTTGGAATGGCTCCTATCGGAGGAGCGGCAGCGGTTGGTGAGATTGGCGCTGGCCAGGATGGCGCCGCGGGATTCCGAAATTTTGCTTTTGAAATACATCGAAGGTTGGAGCTACCACGAATTGGCGGAACATCTCGGCGTCAGCCATAGTGCGGCCGAATCGCGTTTGCATCGGGCGAGGGCAAACTTGCGCCAGCAACTGGCGAAGCTTAAAGTGATTGAGGTGACGAAATGAGTGGAGAGTCGGCAAACGAATCCGAACCGCCCCGCGACGCACTCGACCCGATGCTTTTGGATCGCTTGGTCGATGGCGAATTGGCTGAAGCCGAGCGGCGGACGCTTTTGCGGTCGCTCGATCGGCAACCGAGCGGATGGCGACAATGCGCGTTGGCGTTTTTGGAAGCCCAGAGTTGGCGCGAATTGCTCGGCGCGGCCGCGGTCGAAAAGCCAATCGCCGCCGAGCCTGTTGCGGCGGAGAAGCCGATCGCTGCAATAACGAAGACGGCGGCGGCGTCCGGCGGAACAGATGCTGTAGCGATCGAATCGGCGGAAAGGCATTCGGTTCGCCCGCGGCGCGCGTTGCCGCGAAAGTGGTTATGGATGGCGGAAATGGCGGCCAGCTTTCTTGTCGCCTTTTCGCTCGGAATCTGGATTCGCGGTGGTTTGACGACGACTGCCGGCCGAACCCAGTCGCCGATCGTGTCTGCCGTTCCTGGCAGCGCGGCGTCTCAGACCCTGCAAGTCGTGGCCGAAGGGGGCAACGGCAAGGTGGAACAGATGCAGGTGCCGCTGGTGGACAACAGCCGGCTGCAGTGGTGGCAATCGCAGCCTGCGGCGGTTGTTCCCGAGGAAGTGCGGCAGGCCATCGAGCGGGCTGGAGGACAAGTTCGGCAAGAGCGGAAATACTTTCCCGTACAATTGCTCGACGGACGCCGCGTGTTGGTTCCCATCGATCAAATTGAATTGGTCCCGGCAGGGAATCGAGGAATGCAGTGATGCGAGGATAACGATGATAAGAAGACTACAGACTACAGGCTTGAGGCTACAGGGACGAGTGCGGCAAGAATCGGAATGAAAGAGGCAGCGGGGCGGAGGATGGGGCCGGGCCAGAAGAGGCGCGGCACACGCGTCGCGGGACGGTCGGTTGTCATTTGCTTGTTCCTTGGCCGTGGGCACGCGGCCCATGGATCGGCCGATGAAACCGAACCGGCCCGAGATGCGCGCCGGCCACTTCAACCCCCAACGATCTTTGGCGAAGAACCAGCGAGAAACATTTTCGTGAACCGCATCGGATGGAATAAGCTGGTCTCGGCGCTTTGCGCCGCGATGTTGATCGCCGCCAGTGGGCGGTCTGTTTCGGCCGGCGACGGAACCGATGACTCCGCGCCGCCGCCTCGGGCCGCTGGCACCGGTGAAAACTCCGGGCAGGCAGCGACGGATGCATCACCGCCCGCCGCACCTGCTTCCGATCGTTCTGATGTGAAAGCGCCGGGCAAGTATTGGCTGGCGATCCAATGCGAACCGGCCAGCCAAGCGGTTCGCGCTCAATTGCAGTTGCCGAACGATGAGGGGCTCGTAGTGGTTCGTGTGTTGAGCGACGGTCCGGCAGGCAAGGCGGGGATTCGGCCAAACGATTTGCTGCTCATGGCCGGCGACAAAGGGCTTAGTACGGTGCCCGAACTAGCGGCCGCGATTGAAGCAGCCAAGGACCAAGCTCTGACGCTAAAACTGCTTCGCGGCGGCAAGACCCTCGACGCCACGGTGCGACCGGCGCTACGTCCGGACAGCCCACAGGCGAATCGACGCTCGGCTGAAGCCGATCATGAATTGGTGGAACGGTGGCTCAAACAATTCGGCATGAATACGCCAGGCACCTGGGGCAACGGCATCACGCTGGTGCATCCGGGCGCGGGCTTGGTGCTGCCGCCCGGCGTTAATGTGCGTCCGCAATTGCCCGACGATATGAGCATCAATATCTATCGGGAGGGGAAGAAGGCCGCCGAGATTACCGTCAAGAAGGGAAAAGAAACCTGGAAGGCAAGCGAAGACGATCTCACAAAGCTCCCCCAGGATATTCGGCGCGAGGTCGAGCCGCTATTGCACGACGGACCGGTGCGAATTTGGTTCCGAGAAATGCAATCGGCGCCGCCGAACGCCGCGAATCCGGGAATCGCGCCCGGTTCGCAAAATACCGATCGCGGCGATGCCACGCCCAGCTCCCCGGAGTCGCAATCGCAGCCGCCGTCGGCCCAAGATTTGAACGACCTGAGCCGGCGGATTGACGAAATGCGGCGCGCTCTCGATGAATTGCGGCAGCGTCAAGAAAATCAGCAGCGAGCGGATGGAGCCTCGGATGGCAGCGCAAGCGGACGCTGATTCCAACCGGCTACCGAAACACTTCCCCGATGGAGACGCGGCCTACTTGGCTTACCGTGCCGCCCCGAAGACGCTCGCTAATGGGACCGACGTTAAGCTCCAGCCATGGCCGCTTGAGGGCCGGTCGTCGCATTCGCCACCGATGCAACCAAGCGAACCCGGATGCAAACCGGGCCGATTTCCGAATCGAACGGAATGAGGAGCGGAGCGTCAGCGAGCGGATGATGATCTTCCGCGCTGAATAGTTCGCACATCTCTGAAACACGGCGCTCAACCGTGCCATGTCGGCCGAAATCTCGTCCGGAGCGAGGCCCGGTTTCTTGATCCACTTTCGGCGGTCCGCGCAACGCAAATAGATCAGTAACCGGCCCTCGCTTCGGAGCACCCGTCGAATTTGACTCAAATCCCCGCGGCGACAAGAGTCCCGGCCACATCGCAACTGTGCGGTCGATATATAATTGCCTGCAATTGCGAGGACCAAAGTGCTCTTGCCCATCAGCCGGGGAAAATATGAGATCAATAGTTCGTCGTCCTTGTGTTGAAATTTGTGCTTGGATTCGGCTCCGGCAATCCGTATGTGCGCTCGCGGCGGCGTGTTGGGTGCTCGGGATTGGAACAGCGCCGTTCCTGCAGCGATCGCTTGCCGACGAATTGCCGAATCCGCCGGTTCCCGGCACGTTTACCCTGGTCGTCCAATCCGGCGGGTTCGATCGCGCGAACCACGTTCATGTGCCGAGTGGCTATCAGGCAAATTCGAAACCGCCCCTGGTGCTCGCGTTGCATGGCGCCGGCGGCAATGGGGCGGGCATGCTCGACCACGACGGCTGGTCCGCCAAGTCGGACCAGGAGGGTTTCATCGTGGTGGCTCCAGACGGCCTGCCCGCCAAGCCCAACGAGGAATCGAATTTCTTTACCAACCCAAACGTTTGGAACGCTGGGCAATTGCGCCGCGGTTCGCAACGCACGGCGATCGACGACGTGGCGTTTGTCCGCAAGCTGCTCGACACGCTCAAAGACAAAGTGCCTTACGACGACCGTCGCGTGTTTTGCGTCGGACATAGCAATGGCGGCGGCATGACGTTCAGCTTGGCCGCGGCAATGTCCGACCGATTCGCCGCGATTGCGGTTGTGGCCGGGTCGATGGCGGTCGCCAATCCACGGCCGGCGCGGCCGATGCCGACCCTGTTTATCATCGGCACCAAAGATCCATTGATGCCGCTCGATGGCGGAGAAGTAAAGCTGCCATGGGGAAGCCGCAAGAATCCGCCGGTTGCGGAACCGCTCGCCACTTGGGCCAAAGCGCTCGGATGCGCGGCCGAACCGCAGCAAGTGTCCGACGCCAAGGGATTGAAAAAGGTCGTCTATCCGTCGCCATCCGGCGGCCCAACGCTAACGGTAATCTATATCGACGGCCAAGGGCACAACTGGCCGGGCGGCAAAGCCACGCTTCCGAAGAGCATGGTCGGCCCAACGACCGACAAACTCGACGCCACCGCAGCAATCTGGGATTTCTTCAAGACATCCGCAGCCGGCAAGTGATCGGAGTCAGATGAACTGGAGTGCCATCTGGGCGCGCATTTTTGTTGCGGAAACACTGCCGCTACGCGAATAGCTCGTCGATCGGCTTTTCGCCTTTCATGACGATTCGCATCGGCCGGCCCGATCGGGTGCGGAACTCCTGCGTGTAGTCGATTCCGAGAGCTTTGCAGATCGTGGCCAAGAAATCGGTGGCCGAGACGGGGCGTTCCTCGACCGCGGCGCCGCGGCGGTCGGTGCGGCCGACCACCTGGCCCGTTTTCAATCCGGCGCCGGCGAGCAATGTGGTCCAGGCCCGGGGCCAATGGCCCCGCCCGGTGCCCTTGATGTCGGGCGTTCGGCCGAAGTCGCCCATCCACACCACGAGCGTGTTGTCGAGCAGGCCCTTCGTTTTCAAATCGATCAACAACGCCGCCATGCCTTGATCCAGTTCGGCACTGAGGTTTTTCACGCGGGGAAAATTCTCCTTGTGCGTGTCCCAGCCGTCGAGATCGATTTCAATGAACGGCACGCCGACTTCCACCAATCGCCGAGCCAACAGGCAGGCTTGAGCAAACCGGCTGGTGCCATACGCGGCTCGCAGCGCCGGGCTCTCGGCCGTCAGGTCGAATGCCTTTACCTTCGGCGAGTGCATCAATCGCACGGCCGATTGGTACACCTCGCGATGGGCGACCGCCGCCGGCGCCTTGTTGCGCTCGGCGAAGTTTTCATCGAGTCCGTCGAGCAATGCGGCTTTGCGATCGAAGGCGGGCATCGAATCGTCCGATTTCAGATTCTCCACGCCTCGGGTTGGATCGTCGACCGTCAGCGGCGCATTGGCGGGACCCAGATAGCCGGCCCCAAGATTGCTGTATTTGCCCAACGAGACGCGAACGAAATTGGTCACTTCCGGCTGCGGCTCGCCCAGCCTGGCTGACACGACCGAGCCGAGCGTTGGATGCACCACTCCGCCGACGCCTTCGCGATACCCTGTGTGGATCAAGTATTTCGCCCTGGCATGGCTTCCTTCGCTGGTCGACATGCTGCGGATTATGGCGATATCGCGCATCTGCTTCGCGAGGCGGGGGAGATGCTCGCAAACTTGGATGCCGGGCACGGCGGTCGGGATCGCGTGGAATTCGCCGTTGCCCGGCTTGGGATCGAACGTGTCGATATGGCTTGCGCCGCCGGTCATGTAGAGCAGGATGCAGCTTTTGTGTTTGGCGCCGGAACGAGCGCCCTCGGTGGCGTATGCCGCCAATTGGGGAAACCACGCAGTTGCCGAGCCGGCCAGCAATCCGGCGGCCGAAAATCGGAGCAAATCGCGGCGGGAGAATTCGGGTTGTGAAGTTTCAAATGGGCTGGGCATCAATGCTCCTTTGACGGCACAAGGCCGGGCAAATGGATGACGTTCGGCGAGCTGCATCCGCGACGGAGTCGCGGTCTACGTAGCCCGCCGCTCCGCGGCGGAGGATCCACGCGCGAGGTGAATTTCCTCGGCAACGGTTTTCGCCGGTATATCGGTTAGTGGTTCAAAATAAACTCGCCGCTGTTGAGCAGCACCCAAAAAATATCGCCGTAGGTTTTCGCCCCTTTCGAACTCTTCGCAACGAACGTGGCCATCTTTTGCTTCTCCGACGGCCGCGGCGGCCGGGTCAGCGCCGCCCAGTAAAGCCCCTCGATGATCCGGGCCGAATTTCCGTGGCTGCTTTCCAAGAGCCCGTCCAGCGTGGGGCACGATTTGTCAAAATCGCCGCCGTTCATCAATCGCAGCACCTGCGGCACGCCATGGCCATAG